>JAPLLR010000017.1 GCA_026387455.1 Candidatus Omnitrophota bacterium
AAATCGGAACGCATACCCCGCACTGCACGCACTTTTCTTCATTACGGGACACATCCCGGCTCAAAGGCTCGATCCTTATACCAAAGCCTCCAAGATACTCTATACCTTTAGTATAATTTTCTTTCTTCCCGGTAACCTCCAGCACCATCAGCCCCTCTTCTTCGGGGGTAATGGAAGCTTTCAGAATGTTAAACTGCAAATCATAATCCTTCACCAGATGGTACACTATCGGCTGATCAATCTGGCGATGGGGAAAATGCAATACGATCTTTTTCTTAATGACCATTTGAGCCTCCTTGAGCACAAGCTCAACCCCAATTTATCCTATAAAATTGGGGACAATAAACTTTAACTAATCGACGGGTTTTCCTTCAACAGCTTAAAGGTGTACCCCGATTCCACATCCGGAAGGGGTGCTACCGGCTCAGTCAGAAAGAAATCCCCCTTCTTGATCCAGCTTTTCAGCTGCCCGGCGATCTCGCGGGCCCTAGGATAACTGGAAATATTTCCCGTCGGGATCTCTTTACCCTTAACAGTGATTTTACCGGTCTTAAGCTGAGCATAATTAACCTCAGCCAGGCTTCCGGGAATCACCTGAGGATAAGCTTCGCTGTAATCAATAACCTGAGCGTAAATCTCATCATCTTTCGCCGCAGCATACTTTAATACATCCTCGTTCAACACAGGGATCGGTACACCAATACCCACAGTTAAAGTCACGCCATACCCGAGCATACTCACACCCACCAACCATTCTGGCTTCATCTGCTTCAAATCTCCAATAACCGCGATAGTACCTGCCGGAGCCTGCGGAATGCCATTAGCTTTGCGCGGAACCATGGGATTATGCTGTGTCCCTTGCCAGGCCACATAACCTATGCCACCGCCCAGAAAAATTTTACTTCCGATCCCGATTGTCTTATAGTGCGGATCTTTTAATAACGGAGATAACTGACCTGCGGAGCAATAATTAGCATTGCCCATGTGCGGCTTAAGCATCCCCATATAGGTATATATCGGCTTATCAGAAAGGTTGACCGCAACATTATAATTCTGATAGCTGTTACGGATATTAAAAAGCACTGCTTCATTTAGATCTTTCAAATGAACGTGAGTGCTTAGTTTCTTACGAGGATAGCAGTCAGTGCCGTAAGCCGTAGCATCAAGCTTAACAGACTTTCCCGCAACCAGATCATGTATGACATGGGCTCCGCCATAGGCGAATTCACCGGGATATATCTTATTGCGCGGATCATCGTCGGCAATTGCGGTTGCACCCATATAGATATCCACCGCGGCAAATCCCGTGTACGCGGGGATGTCATTAAGGGTACAAGTCCCTCCGCCGATCTTAATGCGCGGCTTGGAATGGCCTATATTAAAGTAGGCGCCCGAAGAACACATCGGGCCAAAAGTCCCGGTAGTGACTACATCCACTTCCTGAGCCACCTTTTTAACGCCTTTTTCTCTTACCAGCTCAATGACTTCCTCGGCAGTAACTACTACGCAATCGCCTTTTTTAATTTTAGCGTTTATCTCTTTTATTGTTCTCATCTTACTTACACTCGCTTTCTTAAGATTAAATCGCAATAACTTCTTTGACTTCCGGAACTTCCTGTTTAATAATCTTCTCAATCCCATTTTTAAGGGTCATCTGAGACATCGGGCAGCATCCGCAGCTTCCCTGCAGCCTTAGCTTTACCACTCCGTCGCTAGTTATCTCCACCAATTCCACATTACCACCGTCTGCCTGCAGCATAGGACGAACTTTATCTAACGCTTTCTCTACTCTGTCTTTCATTTTTACTCTCCTTAATAAGCAGACAACTTACGGAGCCATCATTTACGTCTCTGCGACGTAAGTTGTAGCCCGAAGGGCGTCTGCGAATTAACCCCGCCGAATGCCAGCAAAGTTTATGAAAGAAACTTTGCGGCGTTTATGAGGCGGGGCACAACTTAATCATGCGAACAATCCGGTGCTTAAATAGCGTTCGCCGGTATCCGGCAATATCACCACCACAAGCTTGCCTTCATTTTCTTTTCTTCTAGCCACTTCCAATGCCGCAAATGCGGCGGCACCCGATGAGATTCCGGCAAAAATACCCTCTTCTTTAGCCAGCCTTCTTGCCATAACCACAGCATCCTCGTTTGATACCTGAATTATCTCATCCACAACCTTGCGATTCAGGACTTCCGGAACAAACCCCGCGCCAATACCCTGAATTTTATGCGGACCAGACTTTCCGCCGGATAAAACCGGAGAATCCTTTGGTTCAACCGCAACTACTTTAAAACCGGGTTTTTTCTTCTTGATCACTTCACCAATACCGGTGATCGTGCCACCTGTGCCTACACCGGAAACTAAAATATCTATCTTTCCGTCAGTATCATCCCATATTTCAATAGCCGTAGTGCGGCGATGAATCTCGGGATTGGCCGCATTCTTAAACTGCTGGGGAAGAAAATAGCCTTTTTCGGACTTAGCTAATTCTTCAGCCTTTTTCACCGCTCCGGACATACCCTCGGTTCCCGGAGTAAGGATAATTTCCGCACCAAATGCGGATAACAACTGCCTGCGCTCCAAACTCATGGTTTCAGGCATAATCAGAATTAGTTTGTAACCCTTGACCGCGCAGACAAAAGCCAAAGCAATACCGGTGTTGCCGGAAGTCGGCTCGATAATCACCGTATCTTTATTTATCTTTCCCGCCTTTTCCGCTTCCTCGATCATACTCAAGCCGATCCTGTCCTTGACCGAAGAACAGGGATTAAAAAACTCTAACTTCGCCACTACACTTGCCGCGCAATCCTTAGTCACCCTGTTAAGCACAACTAAAGGCGTGTTACCGATAAGCTTTGTAATATCTTTGGCTATTCTTGACATTAAAATTTCCTCTCTCCTAAAAACTGCAACGCTGCAATCTTTTGTTTTCTATTATAACACCACCCATTCCCAATTGCACGTTTTCTTCAGATGTAGCCTTACTAAAAAGCATACTGGGCACTCAATACCACGCCATTACCCAACCCGTGGATTGAATCACTAATATCCTTTATAATCGCGTCATTTACTATATTTTTATTATTATGCATGGTCACATCACCTGCCTATCTATATCTGATAGACCAGTGCTTCCTTTTTAATCTGAGCCTGACTTACTAGGTCCTTAAAAGTAATATTATCCACTATACCTGAGATCGCGCTCCCCACATCCTGCCAGATATGCCGAAAAACACATTTATATATATCGCTACAGCCGGAGTAATCCTTGCCAATACAGGCAATCGGTTCTATGGGGCCATCAACAAACCTAATCACTTCTCCTATGGTGATCTCTTCCGGCTTTTTTGCCAGAAGATAACCTCCGACTTTACCCCGCCGGCTTTCCACAAACCCGCCTCTTTTTAAATCGAGCAGAACCTGCTCCAGAAATTTAAAAGGGATTTGCGCGCGCTCGGCCAAATCATGTATGGTGACTATTGAGCCATCATTCAACGCTAAGTCCAGGATAGCTTTAAGTGCGTAATCCCCTCGATAAGTGATTTTCATCTATTCCTCCTAATCTATATAATCTCTATCAACATAGTAGAGTATACAATAAAACTATATATTGTCAAGTTTTTTCTAGAAAAAAATAGGCCCGCGGCTTATGCTTACGGCATAAGCCTGGGCCTTGGTGCGGAGTGTTCCGGGGAATCTCTATCTTAAATCATTTAGCCAAAACGGCGAATAAGTAAAGCGTGGCGATATAGGGTATGCCCGGCCAAGATTCATCTGCTCAAGGCCATTCTTAAGCATCTTAAGTTTGCCTTTATCCAGGCTGACCTTAAACCCGATATCCTCCATATTGATAAAGACGTTCTCTGCCATAGCGCGCTGATCGCTAAGCAGCTCTGTAGCGCTTAATACCTTTTGAGCAAAGATATCATAGTCCCAGTCATATGCCCAACGGTTATAATAAGGCTCAAGCATATCATCATTATAGCTGGCTTCTAAAACGTAATAACCCCTTTGTTTGATATTATAGATAGGTGCCCCTCCCATCAGGCGGTAATTGTACAAGACCAGGCCCGGGGTATAATTATTGATCAGGAACAGATCATAGGGCTCTCAAGATCCCTGAGGATCACGTCATTGACTTCATAGAAATACGCATCGCCTGCGGTGACCCGATGGTTAAGATACCAATCAACCTCAGTATCAAGTCTTCCGTTTGCCGCCGGGCTTCCTACGGTGTCAGCAGCGTCGATCTGAAGCGTTCCTGCGCGTATGCGGCTTGTAGAATCAGTGGTGTCAGTAATATCTCCTGATGCATTTAGGTAAACCGTATCATCAAGGGCGGTAATATTTCCCGAAATATCAATATCCTGGTCAACGCCTGTAGTGGTAAGCCAGACATCCCTTCCCACACCTCCGGCAGTTACCGTATCAACCGTAATTATTCCTGCAGCAACTACATTTATCAAGCCATCCGCAGTAGCAACTGAAGTACCTCTGGGAATGGATCCTAGAGTAATATTATCTGTCTCATTTATCCAAGTGGCGCCGTTTGAAAAAGACTCAAGCGAATCAAGTGAAGTATTTATAGGCAGCGCTGCTGTCCCAATATAGCCATTATTGGCCTGTAAACCTCCGCGAGCTGCGGTAAATAATGAAGTAAGTGCTGGGGTAGCGCTCAAAGTCCAAGACGTACCATCTATAATATTGCCACCTGAAATAATACCTACATTCAACCTAACACCGCCAACGGTAAAGTCAGCTGGGCCAACATAAGCATTTCCGGAATTAGTTCCGCCTACCCAAATAAGACCTGCTCCGGGAATTAAATGGATAAAAGGTAAAGCCGCTGGATCAATTACAAATGTGCCCGGCAATAACGGATCCCAGCCTACTGCGATAATTTGACCTGCAGTAGCATTCTCCAAATAGATATCTCCGCCGTTGCTTATAACATCATTGTTAAAGGTAATCGTTCCTCCTGAGCGTAGATGAATATTGCTACCTTGGGTGGTAATACCACTTTCGCCAAGGACAATCCCTACGGCAAAATTAGCGGCATCGGTATAAGAAAAAGCTTTTGAATCGAACACTCCCGGCACAGGTGCTTCAGCCACACTCCCAGCTAACCCATTGGCTCCATCTGAAAGATGATTAGTTAGCTGGTTTAATATCGTACCCGACTGGGAATCTACACGCATCTGCCTGGCCAGGATGCTGCCACCGGTTTGAGTAATTGCATCTGCGGAATTAAGATATATCGCTCCTCCTCCTGCTAAGTTAGAGCTGACATTCGCAGCCAAGGTGATATCAGCGTTCGTAGGCTCTCCTGCCTCTTGCGTGAATAAAGTTATCTGTTGTGCATTTCCGGCATCAACTGCTTCGGATACTGTAATAGAGCCATCAGTGGTTTGAACATTAATCAAACCATTAGTGGTAGATATACCGGTCAAAGCCCCTGCTCCTCCGATATTTAAGGCATTGGCTTCGGTGATATATATATTTCCGCCGCCGGCATTACGGGTGATTGCTTCAAGATTTGTCACCTGAGTCTCCAGGCGATTTCCTACAGCGCCGATACCTGTCTGCGTATCCATAACTAAGTTGTTGGCAGTGATATCATTGGCTGCTGCACCGCTAGTAATTCCCCCTACCCCGGCAGTCAGAGTAACATTATTAGCACCATTATTGGCATTAAGCCTAGCGGTCGCGCCGGTGAAAACAATGGTACCCGTAGTGATACTATCATTATTGGTAGTATTGACCAACCCGTTAAATGTAGTTGTCCCGCTACCGGCGACCTGATTTAAGGCCGTGGCAGTAATCGCTACTAAATTCGCGTTACCTGCGCTGTTAATAGTGATAGTGCCAAGTGGCGTACCACCGCCTACTATACCATTAAGATTTATGGTGCCAGTGCCGGCAGTGAGGCCAAGGGTTTCTGTGTAGGCTGTAGTTGCGTCTATGGTGTTATTAAAGGTGATATCTCCAATACCTGCTCCTGTATTTAAGAGAACATTCCCGGTAAGAGTAACTGCGGTAGCGAAGCTAATATCGTCATTAGTAGTAGTGATATCTCCGGCAGTAGATACTGCGCCTGCACCGTTCTGGGTGAAAGAGCCGTCGAGGGTCATGTCACCGGCGCCTGCAATGGTCAATAATCCGGCATTAGTCACTTCAACAATGCCCCCGCCTGCTGTATTCACCGTATTATTAAAGGTAAAGGCATTACCGGTAAGGTCAACTCCGCCTGCGGCATTGGTATCCAGTGCGCCATTAAATGTGGTGGTGCCTGTACCGGCGACTTGTGTTAGGGATGAAGCTCTGATTGCTGCAGCAGTAACGTCAGTTGTGCTTGTTACGGTAACGGCCCCTAATCTAGTTCCGCCGCCCACCGCACCGGTAAAGGTAATATTTCCGGTACCGGCAGTCAGGCCTAAAGTCTCTGTACCGGCTACAGTTCCGTTGAGGGTATTATTAAAGATGACATTGCCTATGCCCGCGCCAGTATTTAAGAGAACGTTCCCAGTGAGAGTGACTGCGGTAGCAAAACTGATGTTGTCATTAGTAGTAGTGATATCTCCGGCAGTAGATACTGCGCCTGCACCGTTCTGGGTGAAAGAGCCGTCGAGGGTCATGTCACCGGCGCCTGCAATGGTCAATAATCCGGCATTAGTCACTTCAACAATGCCGCCGCCTGCTGTATTCACCGTATTATTAAAGGTAAAGGCATTACCGGTAAGGTCAACTCCGCCTGCGGCATTGGTATCCAGTGCGCCATTAAAGGTAGTTGTACCCGTGCCGCCAAGCTGGGTGATGGTTACACTGGAAATATCGGTTGCGGTTACATCATTTGCTCCTGTGATAGTAAGATTGCTTAATCTGGCTCCGCCGCCTACTATACCTCCAAAGACGATATCGCCTGTGCCGGAGTTAAGACCAAGATCAAATCCGCCGTTAACTGTGTTTGTAAAATTAATATTACCTATCCCGGCTACAGACTGGGTGCTAAGAAGGACATTCCCGGTTAAAGTAACTGGAGTTAAAAAGCTGATAAGATCATTAGAAGTAGTAATGTCTCCAGCAGTGGAAGCCGCGCCTGCGCCGTTCTGGGTGAAGGCGCCGTCGAGAACCATATCACCGCTAGCAGCATCAATTGTTAGAAGACCTCCGTTGGTAAAGGTCACTTTTCCGCCTGCAGTAGTGGTAATAGCCGGGCCAGCGCCTACGCCTATAACGTGGATAGCTCCGCCGGAAATGAATGTTAAATCTTTGTTCTGGGTTAGATTAACGTTTCCGACCGCTGCACCATTTGCGATTGTTATAGCACCGCTTGCTGCGTCGCCTATAGTCATAGGAATAGCGATAGAGTCGAGAAATAAATCAGTAATATTAAAACCTTTTGTGTTGTCTTCAACACCGATAAGCGTTCCTGGGGTGTACGGCGCTATAGTTATGGCAGAAGCTGTAATAAGGCCTACATTAAAGGTAAAGGCGTCAGAGACAAATCTAATAGCAAAGGCGCCTGCATTTATCGTAATAGCAGGACCCGGGTCGCCTAAGACCATTCCGGTTTTTGATCTTAAGTCTATGCCATAACCACCGACTGATCCGGTAGTGGTTATATTATCGGCAAATGTTGTTATGCCCTGACTATCTGCTTGGTCAATATTTGTCGCTCTGACAGCACCGCTAAATGTAACATCGTTAGCCTGAATAATATTCAAAGCATTTAGAGGCCTGGTAGCGCCTACTGCGCCGGTAAGAGTAATATTACCGCCGGTGACCGCTATCGCGTCAAAACCCGCGTTAAGGGTCAGGCTCTTGGCTCCACCTAAAGTGCTGTCTGTTGTGCCTAAAATCGAAATATCTGCGCCGGCTTCTGAACCTACTGCCCCGGCAAAGGTTGTATCTAAGGTAACCAGGGCTGCGCCTACTTCCACGCTATCTAAAATATTAATTGCAACCCGGTCAGTGATGATATCGGCGTTTAAGGTAGTGGTTGCGCCCGAGCCATCGAGAGTAAGTGTCCCGCTACCATGGTCATCTTGAATCGTACCATTAACTATAATTGCTCCGACAAAGATACCGAAAACGACAGGTGACTGAATTGTCGCAGGATCATGGAAAGTAATCGCATTTATGGTGATAACACCACAACTATTGGTGCGGCCGATTGTAATAAGGGGGTGCCCATCGGCAATCTGTCCAAGTTCTGGGGCTGTCAGGTTTAAAGCACCTACCACGCCACCTGGACCAGCAATATCAATATCTCTAGTTACAGTTGAGGGTTGAAGCGTAATCGCGCCTGTGCCGTTGATAGCAGCGTTAAGCTCCATTTCATCAGCGGTCAGCGTAAATGTGTTTGTGGCGCCAGTCGTGATCCCATTAAGAGTAATCGTATTAGTTCCCGCATCAAGAGTAGTTGTGCCATCTAATGTCAGGGCACCTAAAGTCATAGCTGTGTTAGTGGTGTTTACTGTACCTCTTGTATGCGTGGCGCTTGGACCGGCGTCGGTCTGTAATCCTCCGGTAAAGGTAGAACTGTCAGTGTTGTCATTACCTAGGGTTACGGTACCAGTGTTTAAGAAATTCGTAGCTCCGGCAATAGTATTGGTGCCGCCGGTAAAAGAGATATTGTAAGCGTTGGCAGTGCCGGCTGCGGACATCCCGGCAC
Source organism: Candidatus Omnitrophota bacterium (assembly GCA_026387455.1). GTDB lineage: Bacteria > Omnitrophota > Gorgyraeia > Gygaellales > Profunditerraquicolaceae > JAPLLR01. Next base: position 8,676 of record JAPLLR010000017.1, read on the forward strand.
TGGCCGTGGTATTATCCAGGAAGGCGACTGTGGAAGCCGCGGCAGAATCGCTGATGGTAATGGTGTTGGCGGTAAAGGTATTGCCGAAGGTCGCTCCGCCGGAATTAGTGATAGTGACAACGCCGATATCAGTGCCCACAGTACCGGTGACAGAGACTGCTCCGGTAAGATTAAAGGTAACATTGGACGCTGGTAATCCGGCTGTGCCGGCGATACTGGTCACAGTTGCACCGCCCGAACCGCCGGTGCCTAAGGTCAAGGTAACGCCGTCGCTTAAAGTGGTATTACCCAGGGTGATCAGGCCGCTTCCCGCGGCCAGAGTGCTGGAGCCGGTTACCGAGGTAGTGTTGTTTAAGTTGATCGGCGCGTTAGTAGAGGAGATATTGCCATCGATAGCGTTGATTCCGGCAGTGTGAGTTAGGCCGCCGGCAAAGGCCGAGGCATCGCCGCCGCCGTTACCGAAGGTGACACTACCGGTATTAGCCAGTGTAGTCGCCCCGACCCCGGCAATAGTATTGGTGCCGCCGGTAAAAGAAATATTGTAAGCGTTGGCAGTGCCGGCTGCGGACATCCCGGTTAAGGCCGTGGTATTATCCAGGAAGGCGACTGTGGAAGCCGCGGCAGAATCGCTGATGGTAATGGTGTTAGCGGTCACTGAATTACTAAACGTAGCGCCGTTACTGCTAATAATAGTTAATACATTTATAGGCGAAACTCCGCCTCCTGCGCCCACCGCACCAGTTAAACTTATAACTCCAGTAGTTCCTGCTCTTAAACTTAGATTCCGGTTTGCTCCTGAACTATCAGTAGTACCGGTAATGCCGATAGCCGCTCCTGTTACAGTTCCGCCGACATTGGTGGTATCAAGTAATATATTCGCACCGAGCAATACATTATCGCTGATGTTTATCGCCCTGCCTGCGGTAGTGATATTGGCATTAAGAGTAGTAGCTCCCCCTCCGTCAATAGTAACAGAAGCATCATCTGAACCTGTAACCAGACCATTAACTGTGATAGAACCGCTGGGTGATTGAATAGTCACCGGATCATAAAAAGTGACATTACCAGCTAGTACGCTTACCGTGATAAGCCCTGATGTGTCTAAGCGACCGATGGTAATCGAGCTGAATCCATTCTTCAAAGCCAAAATGTCCGCTGCGGATAAGTCCAGTATACCCGCACCTCCAGCTATACCTATACTTGTAGCTGCGGCTGAGGGCTGAAGAAGAATGGTGCTAGAGCCGGTCACGGAATTCGCGCCGCCCAGTAAATCTATCTCATCGGCAGTAAGAATCAAAGCATTTGCTCCGGCAGCCAAATTATTATTCACCGTTACAGTCGCCGTTCCGGCGTTGATAGTGACAGGACCTCCTAAACTTACCGGAGTATTTGCAGCAAAGGTAATATTGTTGTTAGTAGTTGTCAGATCTCCGTTCAAGGTCACGGTTCCGCCTGAACCCGTGGTATAAGTCTGGGTATTGGTGGTACGCGTAGCCTGCATCCCTATAGTCCCATTAGTCCCGCCAGCTCCTCCGGTAGTAGTAATGCTTAAATCATCTACATAAGAGCCACCAGCATTGCTTAAGGCCACGCTTGTTACATTGCCTCCGGCTGAGCCGGCATTAGTAGTCGCGGTATTTAATGTAAGGTCGCGATTTGCCGCGTTCGCCGATACACCTGTGCCTGCCAGAGTAATCCCGCCAGCAGAGGCATTATTATCCTGCTCAGTATCAATAGTTATACTTGCCCCTAATCGGATATCTCCGGTCAAACTCACACTGCTCAGATCGCCATTAGTATCCACTAAGATATTATTACCCAGAGTAATCGTTCCGTCTATAGCAGCATCGGTAGTTACGGAAAAATCATTAATATACTTATCCCCGCCAGCATTATTATCCACTAAACCGATGGTCACTGCTCCGCCTGAGGCATCGGCAAAACTGGTAGAAGCATCGATATTAAAATCATAGCCTACAGCATTAGCATAAATATTGGAGGTCCCTAAATTAACTGCTCCGGCATTATTGTTATTTCCTGTTTCCGTATCTATGGTTACGCCGTTAGCTCTGATATCGATATCCTTGCCGCCGCTTACCGTAACAGTTCCGTTATCCGTAGAAAGATTTGCTCCCATCCTAAGTGAAGACGGGTTTGTAAAAGATATCCCCCCGCCTGTTCCGCCGCTAGTATCAATGGCGTTGCCCACTGTCACTACGCCGGTATTATTAATGGTGACACTCCCGCCATTAGTAGTAATTGTGCCACTGGTATTATTAAAGGTAGTGCCGCTGGATTGAAAAGCGCCTCCTCCAGTAGTCACAGCTAAACCTAGCGTTACTGCCCCACTATGATTTAGAGTTACGCCGCCGCCACCTCCACTTGTAGAAATCGTCCCGCTGGTAAGATTTTCGAATGTGGTTCCAGCAGAACTAAAAGTTCCGCCATTGGTGTTAATCTGATCTCTGATTTGCACACCCGTGGTGTGCGCGCTTAAGTCTACATTGCCGCCATTAGTAGTAATTGTTGCTCCAACCTGACTATCGAAAGATGTTCCGTCAGAAATAAAACTGCCTGTGCCTGTATTGATGGTATCTCTAATATTTACTGTTCCACTGTGGCCGGTCAAGTCTACATTGCCGCCATTAGTAGTAATTGTGCCGCCGGCAATAGTTTGAAAATTTGTTCCAGAAGAGCTAAAACTACCTACCCCGCTATTAACCGCCGCACGAATGCCCACCGCACCAGTATGTCCGGTAAGATTAACATTGCCGCCACTTGTGGTAATCGTACCAGAGGCATTACTGTCAAATGAGGTGCCGCTAGAAGTAAAATTACCACCGCCGGTGGTGATTGCTGAATTTACATCTACAGTTGTAATGGCAGCCAATGTAACGTTTAATTTACCCGTGCCTCCGGTGTTGGCAATCCCCTGGCTTAGTGTGATACTACCCTGGGCGTTTAGTATCAAATTAACGTCAATGTTCCCTGCTGATTTGTTAATAGCACCAGCGGCACCCTGAGTAATATTTCCCGCCTGCGCACCGCCGGCTGTATTAAGCGTGACGCTAGTGCCTGTATTCAAGTTAGTATTAATAGTACCTGCGTTTACCGTAGAATTAATCCCGGTAGAGCCCCATACTCCACCAGCCCAACCGCCATTAAAATCAGCGCCATTTATTGTTAGATTATATCCCGGGTCGATATAGAATGTGCCTGCTTTTCCGTTTGGAGCAGTTGCGTCTGCTTTACCATAAACTTCAACATGTTCTCTTCCGGATACCTCTATAAAGCCACCATCGCCAGAAAGCGCGCCACCATTGGCATAAATTATTGCGCCCGACCAAAAAAGAGTCGTCTCAGGCGAATAAACAATTACTCTTCCCCCATTTCCGCTTAATTCAGAATTAGCCGTAGTTAAGCTATCGGAGTCTAATGCTAAAGTATCGCTGGCAAATAAATCAATATTTCCCCCATCGCCATTTACGCTATCGGCATGAATCTCTCCAAACTGCCCGACTTTTTCGCCGTTGATGGAGACATCACCGCCATCCGTATCATCATCCACCGCGGATACACTTATTCCGCCGCTGTTTTGAATAATGCCGGAGCTGTTAGAAGTAAGAATTACCTCGCCGCCGCTATTAACCAATGAGCTGGCACGGACCGTCCCTTCCTGATTGATAAGATTATCAAATATGCCATCCACTGCTTCAGCCCGAATATTCACTAAGCCACCATCGGCAGTAATGGTGCCTGAGTTATTTACCCCGTCCTTGATATCCTGGCCGTCCGGCCCAGATACCGCATTCTTAACCTTATCATCCACTGCTGCCGAAATCAGACCACGGCTGTCTAAGTCCAAGGTCACCGCATCACCTGAGGCCAGATTCACGCTTCCCATGTGCGCCTGAATTACACCTTCATTTCTCACTGCCCCGCCCAGCAAAGAAATCCCCCCGCCGCTAGCAGCAATAAGCGAACCCTGATTAATAACGAAAGCACTGGTTAACCCCTGATTCTGAAAATGGTAGTTTCCGGATTTAAAATCATCGTTATTCATATCCAGGGAAGAAGCCACTAAGCCCGCCACATTGACTGATGAGCCGGGGCCGAAAAGTATGCCGTTAGGATTAATCAGAAAGATATTTCCGTTAGCGTTAAGGAAGCCAAAAATCTCAGAGATATTGCCTCCTGTCACCCGGTTAAGAGCAACTGAAGACGCGCCAGGCTGCAGGAAATTAACCGTATTACCTGTGCCGATACTGAAACTATTGTAATTAATAATAGCCCGGTCAGAGGTAGAGATATTTAAAGCGTTGGCCTGCGAGCGGTCAAAGCTGGCATCCCCATAAACCACCTGCTCGCCCTGAGGAAGCTCTCCGGCAAATGCCGGGCGAAAAGCGATTCCGCTGGCCATGGCTAAAACCAGGATCACCCGCAAATATTTGTCTAAAGTAAGTCTATATGTGCCCATAGATATACTGTGCTTTTGGAGTTATCCGAAGTCCGGGGATGCAAAGGAAAGCCCCAGTCAGCCTTCAGATAAAAATCTTTCCAGGGCTGGAACCGAATCCCCCAGCCCGCGCCCATCAAAGTGTCAGAACCGTGTTCTCCCACCAAAGGACTACGCAGCCAACCCTGGCCGTAATCCCAGAACCAAACAAACTGGATCTTATCGCGCAATTTATTATTTTTAGGAATTAAGTACACCGGAGTGCGCCATTCAATATTTACGTTATAGCCGCAGTCTCCCATAAACTCAAGCTCAGGATACCCGCGCACTGTCTGGGCGCCACCAATATAATATTGTTCACCGGCTACCAGCTTGTCCCCCGAATATTGCCCGCGCGCCGAAACCAGCAAAAATGAAGACAGCGGCAGGTTTAATCTCCTGCCCACACTAAGCACATACTTGGTAAACTCACCACCCGAACCTAAGCGGCTTGCGTCAGGATCGTCTTTACCCAAAGCCCCGGCAAAATCCGGAATGCCAAAATCAGTTTCAAAATTCGCATAGGTCGCGCCCCATGCATCAGAACCATCTAAACTAAAATTCAGCTTGGCCACGCTTACGTTATCACTTGAAGTAGTGGTGCCCAAAAGATAATTCTTACTGTGTTTGATATCTAAACCGAATCCGCCGTTACCGCGGATATTCTCGCTATTAATAAAAGGATGCACCACGTATGTCCCAGCTACCCAGGCCCAGCCGTTGGCATCCAACACTTCAAACTCCCTCACCAGGTCAGTCTTGACATAACTGCCATAGCCCCCGATCCGTGTACCCAGATAATTCACCGGCACGTTATAATCCAGGCTTCCGCCGTTAAGCTTCTCGTTGCTTTTTTGGAACCTGACGGTAAATATATCGTCAACGCCAAAGAGATTGTTATTGCTGTATCCAACGCCAAAGCGCTGCTTGCCGGTATATTTTGTTCCATAGGTATTATAGTCTAAGAAAAAGTGCTGTGGATTCTCGTCCGTAACCTTCAAGACCACATCTGTGGTGTCCTTACGCTCACCAGTCAAAAGCACGGCTTTGACTGTACGGTCGGGATTGGTATTCAAGCGGCGCACACTCTTCATCAAGTCCTTGTAAAGTACGGTATCTCCTTCGCGGATATGTAATTTCCAACGCACGTATTCCTTATCAAAATATTTCCCGCCTTCGATATTAATAGTCCCGATACAACCTTCGACGACTCGGATCTCTATTGTATTATCGATAATCTTTTGCACCGGCACATATACGTATGTGGTGATATAGCCTTTAGAGCGGTAGAATTTCTGGATAGCGCTGGCTAGCTCATTGAATTCTTTCAAACCCAGGCGCTTATCCTTATACTGGGCTAATATAGGTAAAAAGTCCTCAGGAGTAAAAATAGTGACCCCGTTTAAAACAAACTTGACGACCTTCACCCCACCCTCGGTTTTTTCTTCCACCACCGCTTGAGCAGGCCGCTCATCCTTTACCTCGATCTTTACCTTTGGCTTGATAAGCCCGGACTTTTCCTCCTGCAGGCGCAGAGTATCTTCCATCTGCTGCTCAATAGCCCCGGCCTTGGTAGAAGCCGGTGCCTGGGCATAAGACGTGGCAACAACACCGAACAGAAACGCCAGAAATAAAATTGCGGTTATTCTTTTATCCATTAGTGATCTTAACCAGATAATCCCTAGCCACAGTCTCCTTAGGAGCAAGTATCAGGATCTTAGTAAAATAGTCCTGCGCACTCATATAATCGCCTTCTGAATAAGCGGCAAAAGCCCGTTGATAAAGATACCCCACCACCCCATCCTGCGTATATTCAGGAGCGCGCTTCTTGGCGGAAACGGATTTTGGCTCTTGTCTTACCGGCTTGGGCTTTTGCACGGAAATCTTTTTAATAGCGCCTGGTTGCTCTTTAGTATAAGGGGCCGGCTGAGAAGGTTTCTCGCTCCTGGCCATGAGCGCTGCCTCCTTTTGCTTTGCCTGTTCCCGCTGTTTTTCCATCTGTTCTTCCTGCTTAGCCAGCTGTAGGCGGGCAACTTCCTGCTGCTGAAGCTGCTGCTGACGCTGCTGCTTGACTACTTTATTCTTAACAACTTCCTGCTGCTTCTGCTGTTTAGCTGCCTGCTGACGGAACTTCTCCTGCCTGGTCAGCTGCTCCTGTTCTAATTGCTGACGGTTGGATTCCTCCTGCCAACGCATTTCTTCCTGCTGAGCCAGACGCGCCTGAGACTCATCTTCCCTGACAAGCTTTAATTGATTGGGGATCTTTTCTTCAAGATAAAGGCGCGCCTGCTGCTGTTTGGAATCCATGCTAAGTATTTGATCGAAACATTCTATTGAAGACTGGTAATCCTGGATATCAAAAGCGGCCAAAGCCTGGCCGTAAAGGGCTTTGATGTTTTCTTCTCTTAAAGCCTGCGGGATCTTTGTCTGCACAAATTCCTGTGCCTCTAATTCGCCCGGAGAAAGCGCCAATATCTCTCTAAACTTAGCGTCGGCATAAACAAAATCCCGATTACTGAAATCTCCAAGCGCCTGACTATAAAGAACATTTATCTTTACCAGCTTGAGTTTCTCCGGAATTTTTACCTGCAGATATTCTTTCGCCTCCTCCTGCGAATTATCTAGCGCCAGAATATCCTTAAAAAGAACCTCTGCCTTGGGATAATCCCCGACACTAAAAAACTCAACAGCGTCTTTATAAATATCCTTGATCTTAAGCTGCTTACGCACTTCGGGGATCTTGGCCTGGATGTACTGGATCGCCTCTGCCTGCGCCGGATCAAGCACCAAAGCCCTGTTGAATATTTCTTCGGCAGCATCATACTGCTGGTTATTGAAAGCTGCAGAGCCATCGTCCAGCAGGCCTTTTACTTTCTGATCCCTAATCAATCCAGGGATTTTGATTTCCACGTATTCCTTAGCCTCAGCCTGCTTAAGATCTAAAGACAAAATGTCATAGAATATCTGCTTTGCCTTATCAAGCTCCTGGTTGTTAAAAGCGGTCAATGCGTCTTTATACAAAACCGCGATCCTCTGCTCTTTAAGCTTCTGCGGAATGCTGACCTCAAGGTATTCTTTGGCCTTAAACTGGTCCTGGTCAATGGCCAGGATCTCCCTGCAATAATTTGCCGCCTGATCGTAATTAGCGCCGTTAAAAGCCGTAGCTGCCTGCTGGAAAAGATTATCGATCTTTTCTTTCTTTACGATAAAAGCTATCTTGGCCTCAGCATCATCCCTAATCGCCTTCTGGTCAGGAAATATAGCCAGCACTTCATTAAACAACTTTACGGCTTTTCCATAATCGCCTATTTCGAAATATTCCAGCCCCTCCTTATAGAGCGACTTTACCTTCTGCTCCTTTACCAGCTGGGGTATCCGGTCCTGAAAATAATATTTGGCCTCTTTTTCTCCGGGGTCAATGGCCAGGATCGCCTTAAAGATCTCGCTGGCCTGTTCAAAGTTTTGGCCAAAGAATCGGCTATAGGCCTCCTTATATAGGTAAGCGACCTGATCCTTCTTCTGACGCTCCTTGATCTTATCGGCGCGCTTACTCTCTTTTTCGCCTTTCGGGCCGCCAATGCGCTCTGCTTTAGTCAGAATATCTATGATCTCCCGCGCCATATTAGCCCTACGCCTTAAATCCTTATCCTTAGTCTCCTGGGCGACCTTATTATAAAGAATAAGGGCACTTTCGTACTCACCCAGCTGATAAAGATAATTGGCATCGGCAAACATCTGTTCCGGGGATTTATTCTTGATTTCAATAAAGCTTGAGGCGTCCAGCTTGGGCTTGGGCTTAGCCTTGGGCTGCTCTTTGGCAGTGGCTTCAGTAGTAGCCTTTACTTCCGGTGCTTCAGCACAATGCCCCAAAAGGCACCAGCTAAAGATAAAAACCAGGAACAAAAATCCTAAAATCAGGTATTGGCTCTCTTGAGGATACATAAACGCGCTTGACTGTCTTCTCATATGCCTTCCTTTTTTATTTATTGTCAACCAAATAATAAATTTAGTTGACAAATCACGACTATCCCTTTACAGGACAATCGTACGGTGACAAACCGCCTGTTGGATTATATACCAGATTTTACTATTTTGTCAATTGATATTTTTGTTCAAGGTAAGCTGGGTTGCAAGGGATTACGAAAGGAAAATTCTCTCGACGCAAAAGTGTTTTGAATAAATTATAAATAAGCTGAATTTGCATAATATTTTTAAAAAACTGGTAAAGCATGACATTAACTAGGAAGAAATTAAAACTTATGCTGGACTAGATAGCGGAATGCGCTAAGGCAGGCTTTGGAGCCTTCCCCGGCAGCAATAATGATCTGTTTCTCCGGAACATCCGTGACATCGCCGGCGGCAAATATCCCGGGAATATTAGTTTCGTTACGGCAATTTATAATTATTTCCTGCAGTTGATTTCTTGCTATGGCTTTGGCGAATTCCGAGTTGGGCAGAAGACCTATCTCGACAAACACGCCTTGGACGGCAAGGGTTTCCTCTTTTCCTTGCCTCAAAATTTTAATCCCGCTTACAAACTTATCGCCGAGTATCCCGGTCACCTGAGCGCTGTTTAACACCGTGACCTTGCTATCCACTTCCACCTGCTCGCGCATCACCGCGTCACCACCCAGAGCGTCGGTAATATTAACTAGTGTTACACGCTTTGCGAACCTTCTCAGCTGCAATACCGCATCCAACGCAGAGTTTCCTCCTCCGATGACCGCTACATCTTTATTAGCGAATATCGGTCCGTCACAGGTAGCGCAGTAAGTCAGTCCATGGTTCTTGAATTCTTTCTCACCCGTCACGTTCAGCTCTTTGGTCCTTTTTCCGGAAGCGATAATCACAGACCTTGCTTCATATGAGGCCTTGTCAGTAGTAACAATAATGACCTCGCCCGTTTTGCTAATATCCCTGACCACCTCATCCGCCTTAAGCGGAATATCGTATTTACGCATATGCTCTTCAAACTTGGCAGCCAGCTCCGGGCCGGTAATAAACTGATACCCGGTATAATTCTCGATATCCCCGCTCCAGGCCGCCTGGCCGCCGATATCCTTAGAGATCACCAGGAATTCAATTTTCTTGCGCGCCGCATAAACTGAGGCAGTGATCCCGGCTGGACCGGCTCCGATAATAATCAAATCATACATTTTAAATCCCTAAAGCGTTCCTGATCTTGCTCACATCGTAACCAACGATAATCACTCCTTCGATATCCAGGACCGGCACGCCCATCTGCCCGGACTTAGCCACCATCTCTTCAGCAGCTTTTTCATCTTGCCCTACATCAATATCCTCAAAAACGATATTGTTATCTTTTAAAAACTGCTTTGTCCGAATACACCAGGGGCATGTTGGAGTGCTGTAAACTTTCACTGACTTTGACATCTTCTTCTCTCCTTAAGTTCTGGACTTTAAGTCAATAAGCTGTTTTAAATGATGCTGCTCCTGGCGGATCAATTCATCGATCACTTTTTGGTCATAATCAGGGACGATTTTTTTCATCCCCTCGTAGAAAACAATGGAATCTTCTTCAAACCCGATGCCTCTTTGTATCGCATCCTCCTTGGTCTTAATTGTCCTTGCGATCTCTTCACCCTTATTTTTCTGAGTAAAGATATGCTCTGCGGCCAGGCTTCTCATGTAAGCGCTGTATTCATCAGCATCCAGGCCCTGCGGCTCATATTTTTCAACCTTGTCCAATATCCCCTGAAAAACCTTAACATGCTTCTCTTCTTCTATCGCTAAAAACTCAAATACTTGGCTTGCCGTAGTAGCTTTAAATTGCTTTGCCAACGTATTATAAAAGTCCCTGCCGTTTTTCTCGATCTGTATCCCCAGTTCCACCACTTCACTGGCAGAAAATATATTTCCCATATACCCTCCTTGCGCAAAAAGCGCAACACTGGCCTATCCTTTAAGGCCAGGTGTAGCAGAAAGCTGCACCCCAGCTAAAAGGTATGCTGGGTGCGTCCTTTTTAGGACGCAACACCCGCCAATCCTTTATGGCGAGGTACTTACTTAATATTCTTCGGCGTTAAATCCACTATCTCTTCTATGTCTATTTCGATCATATATTTAGGGTCAGGCAGAAGCGCTTCCGGATGGGCCTTGTGGCCTTTCTCCTCATGGATATTCCTTAAAAGCCGCTGCGCCAGCCTCCCGGCAATTTTATCTTCCCAGGCTTTGAGAATATCCGCGGTCAACTCTTCTTTAGACACCAGCCGGGCCTTACCTTTAAGACAGTAACCTGAGAATTTATGTTCATTTACCGCGGTAATACTTACGTGGGGATTATGAACCAGATTCTTGTAGGTTTCGGCGTGGTAAACATCCAGAAGAAAGACCTTGCCTTCAACTTTAACCTTGATTATATCCTTACAGGCACTGTGGGCATAGCCTTTAGCGTCGATGGTCGAAACGATCACAAACCCCTGATTTGTTAGAAAATTTATTACGTCTTGCGAAATCTGCATAGGGTTATTCTTTAGGAAGAGTTTTAATCAAATGTTGGAGAAACTCTTTATGCTTTATTTCTTCGGCGACCAGGAAATTAAAAGTCTCTCTGACCTCGGGAAGCTCGCTGGCAAACTGCTTGTATTTATCTATCGCCACCAGCTCCATGGATAACGCTAAGTTTAACGCCTCAACCGGTCTCATTATTAACCCCCTTTTATCTTTGCGGCAAACTCTTTGCCGAATTCATAGCAGCGTTTTGATTCTGCTTCATCCGGAACATACTTTATCCCAATCCCTGGCTGGGCCAGAGTCAAACCGGATCTATTAATCAACTCTTCAAGATCCTTTACTGCTCCGCCTGCCCACCCGAATGAACCAAATGCCGCAGCAATCCTGTTTTTAGGAGTTAACCCTCTGACAAATTCCAGAAACCCCGCCATAGAAGGAAGCATGCTGTTATCGTGCGTGGAAGAACCGAAAATAAACCCTTTGGAATCCAGCATCTCCTTAATTATCTCTGTGCGATCAGAAGTAGTTACGTCAAATATCTTAACGCTCACTCCGGATTCAAGGATACCATCAGCAATCTTACGCGCCATCTTTTCAGTCGAGCCCCACATAGTTTCATAAGCGATCACTACTTTAGGCATGGCTGAATTCTTTGCCCAATAAACGTATTTTTCAACTATTTGCATGGGGTCCTTGCGCCAGATCACTCCGTGGCTGGGAGCAATTATTTTTATAGGTAGCCCCATTTTTTTGACCTCTTCGATCTTCTTCAAGATAATCACCCCTAATGGCCAAAGAATATTGCCGTAATATTTTGCCGCCTCATCCCAAAGCGAACACTGATCCACCTCATCAGCAAAACGCTCGGAGGTAGCGAAATGCTGACCAAAAGCGTCATTAGGCATGAGCAAGGCATCTTCCGGGCAATAAGTAAACATACTATCCGGCCAGTGGATCATGGGGACCTCAAGAAAACTTAAAGTTCTTTTGCCCAGCTTCAAGGTATCCCCGGTTTTTACTACCTGAAAATCCCAGTTTTCGTAATAGTTTTTAAACAAACCTTCTTTACATTTTTGTGTGCCCAGGACTTTTGCTTTCGAACAGAGCTTCATTAATTCCGGCAGCGCTCCGGAGTGATCCGTCTCTACGTGGTTAGCGATCACATAATCTATTTTTTCAGGCGGAATTATCTGCTTTATATTCTCAATAAGTTCAGCGGAGAATGAGCCTAAAACCGTATCCACCAGAGCGATTTTTTCGTCTATTATCAAATAGGCATTATAGGTAGTGCCACGCTTAGTAGTATAGGTGTGGCCGTGAAAGGTGCGTACGTTCCAGTCGATCACACCGATAGAGTAGAGGTTATCTAAAATCTTAATTGCGGACATTGCATTCTCCTTTAATATCCTTGGAAGTTCTCAGTCACGATCTGCTCTTTAGGTAATAACAGCTCATCACTCAGCATCTTGCGCATAGCCTCTACCATCCCCGGAGGCCCGCAGAGGAAAAATTTGCGCTCCTTGTAATCAGAAACTTCATTTCTTATGATCGAAGCATTTATATATCCAACCGAGCATTTAAACCCCGGTTCTGTCTCGCACAATACATGCGCTACCCTCAGTTTAGGGTACATTTTTTGCATGGCGCTTAAGTCGTCCTTAAAGACAATATCCTTAACAGAGCGATTGGAATATACCAGCACTATATCAACCCCCAGATTTCTATCCACCACATCCTTGGTGATACTACGTAGCGGAGTTATCCCGATACCTCCGGAAAGAAAGGCGATTTTTCCAGCAGGATTATCCTCCAACGTAAATTTGCCAAACGGATACTGAATCTGTAATTCGTCCCCCGGCTTCAACGCATCCATAGCTTTTGAAAAATCACTCTGGCTTAATTTCTTAGTGAACTCCAGATGGCATTTCTCGGAAGGTGAGCTTGAAATGGATAGATAGTGCTTCAGCTGCGGATTATTTTGCAGGGTGACCTGTAATAATTGGCCGGCCTTGAAATTTATGTCTTGAACCCGCTCAACGCGCACGCTTTTGACATTGTAGTTACGCTGGATAATCTCAATTACCTTCGTCGCTACTTCCGCCGGCATATCTAGAATCCCAATTCATCGATTATTTTCGACATTATAAAATCATTTTCTGTAAGACCGCCTGCAACATGAGTAGTCAGGGTAATCCTCACCTTATTATAAATTATGGTAATGGTCGGATGATGTCCCTGTTCTTCGGCAATCACCGCAACCAGGTCCAGAAAATACTTGGCCTCTATAAAATTCTTAAATTTGAATTCTTTGACCAGCTTTTTATCCTCAACCAACTCCCAGCCGCTGCGCTGGGCGAGAAGTTTCTCGATTTTATCTTTTGGTAAAGCTGCAACTGCGCCCTCACAAGGCTTGCATTTTACAGGAGAAGTTTCCTGCACAGCTATCGAGGGATTCTTTAAAACTTCTGCCAAACTCTTAAGCACATCATCGTAATCAGGGGATTTGGTTATTTCTGTAACCAGCTGAAAATAACGCACCACATCAGCCTTATCCACAATGATCACGCTGCGGCCCAGAAGATTCAGTTCCTTTATAAGCAACCCATAGTTAATCCCAAACGAAGTAGTCTGGTAGTCAGAAACTACCTGGACATTCTTAATACCGAATGTCTCACAAAAGCGCTTCTGGGCAAAAGGAAGATCCTTGCTGATTCCGACTATCACCACGTCAGAAAATAGGCCCGTAGCGCGCTTGTTGAATTCTTTAACCTGCAGGTCGCAAACCGGAGTATCAATAGATGGGAAGGATGTGATGACCTTGATTTTACCTTTGAAATCCTCAAGGGTAATCGGCAAAAGGTCCTGTGAAACGACCCTGAATCCCGGAGCACTAGCGCCGACCCTGACAGGCCTGCCCACCAGCGTCAGCGGATTTCCCTGAAAAGTTACTTTACCTGACATAGCCGCTTCCTATAGTTTCCCGAACATATCTTTGCCCACTCCGCAATCAGGGCAGACCCATGTGTCCGGCAATGCCGCAAAGCTTGTTCCGGGCTTTATGCCTTGAGTATCATCTCCTACAGCAGGGTCATAGATATATCCGCATACAGTGCACTTATATTTATCCATGATATCTCCTTCCTTCGCTTACGCTATTTCAATTTTTTTAGAGCTTTGCCAGAGTCCGTGAATATTACAATATGAAACAGCTAGAAGTGTACCGCTCTTCTCGGTCTTAAAGACACAGATAGCCTCAGGGTTAGTGTAAATAGTGCTGGTGCTTGGGCCCTGAGTCGACTCCCCGTGCGCGCCAAACTCAAATCTACCTATCTGGTATGGAAACTTCTCTCCGTCAGCCTGAAAATAAAGCGCTGCCCAGCTGATATGATGCTCGGTGGTATTGGGATGAGCTATCTCTTTACCGATAGTAACAACTATCTTAACCGCATCGCCTTTTTTTATTTTATCAGGGGCGTCGATCACCGGAACATGTTTTTCGGTTTTCCAGTCCGCCGTCTGCAAAAGATCTTTTAATTCTGACATGATTGCCTCCTAAAAATGCGTCCGGGCACAGCCTAAAAGCCATGCCCGGACATAAGCTTATTTCTTCTTTTTCTTTGCCTTTTTCTTGGGTTTCTTAGCCTTGCATCCGCAGCTTCCACAAGCCATACGACCCTCCTTGCGCAGAAAGCGCAACACTGGCTTATCCTATAAAGCCAGGTGTTTCACCCTTTACAGCCCCATTATACCCCTATTTTAAAATATCTGCCATGTCTTTTTCCGCAGTGGTAATAAGCTTAAGATCAAAGTTATCCTGCAGCACCTTAAACACATTCGGCGAAATAAACGCCGGAGGTGTCGGGCCTACGCGGATACCCTTAATGCCTAAATGCAAAAGGGTCAACAGAATAGCCACTGCCTTTTGCTCAAACCAGGATAACACCAGAGTAAGCGGAAGGTCATTCACCCCGCAATTAAACACCTTGGATAAAGCCAGCGCCACCTGGATAGCGGAATAAGCGTTATTACACTGTCCGATATCAATTAAACGCGGAATCCCTTCGATCTCACCGAAATCAAGCTTGTTAAAGCGATACTTTCCACAAGCCAGAGTAAAGATCACGCAATCTTTGGGCACTCTCTCAGCAAGCTCAGTGTAGTAATTTCTTCCCGGCTTTGCTCCATCGCATCCACCGATAAGGAAGAAGTGCTTGATCTTTCCGGCCTTGACCAGCCCGACGACCTTATCCGCTAACCCCACAGGGGTAGCCCTTCCTGTACCTTTTAACCCCACAGGGGTAGCCCTTCCTGTACCTTTTAAGGAAGGGGCTAAGGAAGGGGCTAACCCCAGAATTGCTGTATGATGAAAACCAGTAAGAATCTTTTTTCCGAGAGTCTCAGGTAAAGAAACCAGAGATTTAGCCTTAGCAATCAGCTCTTTAAAATCCCTATTTTTCAGATGCTTTGCCCCTGTCACTCCGGTGATCCCAATAGTGAACAGTTTGTCTAAATAAGAATTATCCGGAGGAATCAATACGCAGTTGGTAGTAGCTAATATAGCTCCGCCAAAAACACTAAACTCTTTCTTCTGCTCCTGCCAGGCGCCACCATAATTACCCACCAGGTGCTTAAATTTCTTTAATTCCGGATACGCATGCGCCGGAAGCATTTCGCTATGCGTATAAACATTAACCCCCGTCCCTTCAGTCTGTTTCAATAATTCATACAGGTCCAAAAGATCATGTCCGGTAACTAAAATTCCAGGGCCGGCTTTGGTTCCGGTATCAACCGCAGTCGGCACAGGATTACCAAACTTAACCGTATGCGCCTTATCCAATAGCTCCATAGTACGTAAGTTCATCTCTCCGCACTTAAGGACTTCTTGAATATAATCGTTAAGGTCAAAACTGACGTTAGTTACGGTCTTAAAGAGCGCCTCGTGCATAAAACCATCCACCACTTCATCCTTAGCCCCTAATTCGCGCGCATGATAAGCGTATGCCGCGATACCCTTTAATCCAAAAAGTAAAATATCCTGCAAGCTCTGAATATCAGGGTCTTTGCCGCAAACACCTATCTTTGTGCAACCGCTTCCACCTGCTGTTTGTTCGCATTGATAACAAAACATAATTTTTCCCCTTTAATTTGCCCTCGTTTCCTTCGAGGCAAATTACCCCGAAGCGTATCCCGAAAATATCGAAGAGATTTTCGGGATGATTACGCGAGGGGTTAATTATTTCTTCCCCTTCAACTCTTTCCACTTCTTTTCGCCGATACACTCTTTTGCTGCTTTACACCAGTCCACGCAGGAAGGTAACCTTTCCCTGCAGATCAAGCCCTTACACTTAGGGCATTTTACTTTTATCTCGTCAGAAAAAATCTCCGCCTGATACCCGCAATCCGGGCATTTAATAATTTCAGATTTAATATTTCGATCATCCTGGCCGGGGCATTTCTGGATCACTTTAATCTATCTCCTTTAATACTGATAATCACGTCACAAAAAGACACAATCTTTCCCGAAGCGCTTATGGCCTGCTGAATAACCGGCATCAATCCAAAGCAGCAGGGCACCTCCATATGCGCGTAGGTGATGGATTTAATATTGTTGTGCTCAATAATCTGTGTAATTTTTTGCGTATACAACCCGATATCGTCGAATTTAGGGCAACCCACCAGTAGTACCTTACCTTTCAACAAATCCTGGTGAAAGTTAGCATAGGCAAAAGGCACGCAATCCGCAGCGATCAGAATATCCGCATTATCCAGAAACGGTACGAACACCGGAACCAACATCAGCTGTATCGGCCATTGACCTAATTGCGACTCTTGAGCCCCTGCCACAGGCGCATGAGCAGTAAATGGTTCTTCCTTTTTAAACTCCATAACCTTGGCCCCCGGGCATTCGGCATGGCCATGAGCATGATGCGCAATAATCGTATTCTTGCCCTGCTTAACAATATTCTCCATCACACGGCACTCATCATACTTCTCGGCTTCCCGCTCTTCGATAGTGATCGCTGCCTGCGGACAGTAACCAATACAAGCGCCAAGTCCATCGCAGAACAAATCACTGATCAAACGCGCCTTATTGTCAACGATCTGGATCGCGCCCTCAGGACAATTGGGGATACACTGACCGCAACCGTTACACTTAGCCTCATCAATCTTAATAATCTTTCTTTTCGCCATGATAATCTCCTTATCTAAAACAATGAAGCAATGGTAACCAGCCTTAACTCCTTAAGTACATACTGTTCTATTTTATCGATTTTCTTCTTAAGCGCGCATCTTTTTATGTTAGGACAGACTACTTTTTTAAAAAGACATTCATTCAAACGAAATTTCCCCTGAAAGATCTCCATCAGTCCCAATAAGGAAATGCTCTCTGCGGACCTAGCCAACAGAAATCCTCCCCCCCTACCTTTATAGGCCACAAGCACACCTTCTTTATGCAATATCTGAAGGATCTTTCTTAAAAATGGTTTGGGGATTTTAAGCTCTTTAACTAAATCCCCTACATTGACGATCTCGTTTTTTCTACCCAGCATAAAACATAAAGCCCTTAACGCGTAATCCGTATCTCTGGTGATTAATTTCACCCCGCCCTTCCTTTCTAAAGACCCTCGCCCTACTTTAGGAAGGGCGGGGTTCATTCTCACAAAAAAATGCTACTGGGCAGTTTTACGTCTTACCCAGGACAAAATACTACAACCCTCTTTGCAGTGGGCGACCGGGCGCAGCATATACTTAACAGTAATATCCATGGCAGAGCTCCTTTCAGAGTAATGATACCACATCAGTATCATTTGTCAAGAAAAAAATCCTCTATTCTTTAAATATCCTATTACTGTGCTTTAATCTCTTTCATTAGTTTGCCGCTAATACTGCAGTAGGCTTCCACTGAGAGCAAATCTCCAGACTTAATATCGGGGGAAGTGTAGGTAACGGTCTGGGAAAAGTAGCTATCCTGCTTTTTAAACTTTAGCTCCGCTATTTCTTTTCCGTTTAATCCGATGTCAACTTTATTTATATAATGCTGAGTGGGATTGCTTACGTTATGCTTTATCACGGCAGTCAAGGTCTTGGTAGCGGCATCATATGTGATGATGATATCTGACGGAGGATGGGCGTATGCCACAGAAGCGCTCAGCAGAGAAACCAACAATAGGATAGATACAACTATACTTCTCATGCTATCCTCCTTTGCGGAATATGGTTTAACATCGGGGTAAGTGCATTCAAAATCAAAAGGCTGCAAAGCTCCACATCAAATCTAACGCCCATCTCAGTCAGAACAAAAATAAATACTGCGGTACCCGCGCCGAAGATAACCTTGCCAACCTGTTTTGAAGGGGTAGTCTTTGGCTCGATAAGCATAATAAACAAATAGAAATAATTAAGGTACCCTAAAATATTCCATATGGGGCCCTTGCGGATAAATACCTGTATCCCGAAAAGAACGAAGAAAACCAAAACAAAGCCCGCTAGTATCTCAAGCTTCTGAATTTTATAAACAAAATAAATCCCGAAAGGAACCAAAATATACCAAAGATACACCCCTCTCCACTGCGTAAAAGCTCCGAGGAGGATTATTGACAGGAAGATTCCGAAGGCCGCAGGATTAAAAACATGCTTTGAGTTTATGCGTAGCAGGTGCTTTGAAGCGATGGCGAATACTGCCGCAAGCACGATCACCCACCAGCGGTTATCTGCGGAAAGTACGGTTCCAACAATCAAACCGCTGATAAGAGAACTCTGCGTCACCTGAAACTTTTTGCTTCTAAAATACAAGAGCAAAGATTCCGTGCCTGAGGCCGCGGCAACCGAAAGGCACAGCGTAAAGATAAAAGCCGATTGCTTATCTATTAAATATGAATATGCGGCAAAGCATGCCAAAAAAATAATCAACTGAATTTTAATTGATTTAAAATCGGCCATTTAACAAATCTACCTACTCCAGATAAACCAGATAAATAGATACGCGGCAGTAACAGCGGCAAAGGTGAAAGGAATACCGATCTTCATAAAATCTTTGAATTTAACATCAATACCCTCTTTTTTCAGCAGACTGCAGGCGACAATATTAGCTGAAGCGCCTATAGGAGTGATATTACCACCCAGGCTTGCCCCGATAAGCAGCCCGAAAAGAAACAACGAAGGGTTTATTTGCAGCTTATCCGACATGGAGATGGCAACCGGAAGCATGGCTGCCAGAAACGGGACATTATCAATAAAAGCGGAAAGAATAACCGACATGAAAACGATCAGGGTATAACCTAAGAAGATATTCTCTCCCACGATCCCAGAGAGAAAATTAGCCGTCACCTCAATCCACCCGGTAAGCGCAATGCTCCCTACTAGAATAAAAATGCCCATAAGAAAAAATGTAGTTTCCCAATCTAGAGATTTTATCCCTTTGGCAACAGAGCCTTTGTTTGCCAGCTTATCCCAGACAAAAGAAATTACAGCAGCTGCCATACATAAAATACCTGCCATATAGGAAAAACCAGTGTCGAAAAATGACGATAGTGCCAAAACGAGGATCAGACTAACCAGGATAACAGTCGGAACCCAGGACTTAACTTTTTCAGCCGGAACAAGCCTCATCTTCTCTTTATGACGCCTAAAAATGAAGTAGAGCACGAAAAATGAAACCAAAGCGCCCAACTCAACAGCAAAGAAAATACTGGGCCGGCCCTTATAGAAAAAGAAATCGCCAAAATTCATCTTGGCAAAACCACCCAGTAGCATACTCGGAGGATCACCAATCAAAGTAGCAGTGCCCTGAAGATTACTGGATACGGCAATAGCAATCATCATCTTCATAGGGTT
The DNA here is from genome assembly GCA_026387455.1 of Candidatus Omnitrophota bacterium. Classification (GTDB taxonomy): domain Bacteria; phylum Omnitrophota; class Gorgyraeia; order Gygaellales; family Profunditerraquicolaceae; genus JAPLLR01. The sequence continues at coordinate 28,480 of JAPLLR010000017.1, forward strand.
TATCTTAAGTTTCTTAGCCAAGGCTAAAGCGATAGGAGCAACGATCAAAACCGTAGCCACATTCTCTACAAAAGCGGATATAAAACCAGTCAACAAGCAAATAAGAAGAATAGCCCAAGTAGTGTTCTTTGCCTTATCCACGATTACCTCAGCGATATAGGCAGGCACCCGGCTATCCATGAAGATACCCGCGACCACCAATGTCCCAACAAATATCCCCATAACATTCCAGTTTATAGCAAAGAATGCATCTTTAGGGGAGATAGTTCCGGTAAGAATCAACAACAAGCTTCCCACAACTGCAATGTGGGTGCGTTTATTCGGCAGGAAGATAAAAAGAATATAAGCGAGAATAAATATAATTAGTGAAATTAGGCTATGGCTCATAGGTTTATACTATTATCTGCAGCCAGATGTGTCAACAAAAGCTTTGCGAAACTTTAATATTTCTCCATATACATCTAACTTGCTTAACACCGCAGAAATTGCGCAGATGCTGTCAGCCCCGGACTTAATGACTTTCTTAGCGTTCTTTAAGTTAATACCCCCCAGGGCCACGATCGGGATCCTAACTCGTTTGCTTATTTCTTTTAGTTTATCGATCCCGATAGGCTTGCCAGCATCTAATTTTGTGCCGGTTGAAAATATCGGTGAAACTCCCAGATAATCCGCGCCCTGCTTTTGAGCAATAAGGGCTTCTTTTAAATTGTGCACGGTGACACCGATTATTTTCTTCCCACCCAGCAATTTTCTTACCACAGGAAGAGACAAATCATATTGACCTAAATGCACTCCGTCAGCGCCGCAAGCCAAAGTGATATCTATGCGATCATTAACCAGAAAAGTTATGTTCTTACAGATGCGGCGCAGGACCTTTGCCTCCCTAAACATCTCGCGGCTAGACTTATTTTTCTCCCGATACTGCACAACTTTTACCCCGGCTTTGACCGCATTCCTTACGTCACTAGAAATCCCATTACGGCTAAGCCTAGAATCAGTAATAAAATAAAATCCCTTCATAGCCTCTCTACTTTTTGCTTATTGTTGATGGTCAACTTATCCAGGTTTGCCAAACAGTCAAAAATGCCTTCCTTAAACGATCCCGGGCCTTTTGCCTTTTTCGCGGCGCACTCAGCAGCAAGCTCGAAACACACCAGCGCGCTAGCCGAAGCTAAAGCATAATCATTCTCTACCGCAGCAAATGCGCCGATAACTGAGGCTACCATGCAACCGCTGCCCACAATCTCAGTCAGCTTAGGAGTACCGTTTTTTACTATATATGTATTTATCCCGTCGCTAATGATATCTTCCTTACCGGTTACAACCACCGTAGCCTTACGTATTTGCGCAAGCTCTCGGGCGATTTCCTTTAAATTTGCGCTTACATGAGCAGCATCTACTCCTTTAGTGCGTACTTCCTCTCCGTTGATCCTAGCGATCTCAGAGGCATTGCCTTTGATTATATCTATTTTTACCTCATGCAGCAATTCCACGCATTTCTCATCGCGCAGCCGCGTTGCCCCGGCCCCACAGACATCCAAGATTACCGGTATGCCTTTTTCATTTGCGCTAATTGCCGCGATCTTCATCGCCTCCACAAAATCAACGGTGAGCGTTCCGATATTTAACACTAAGCTGGAAGCAATTTTCGCCATCTCAGCTACCTCTTCTTTGGCATGAGCCATTACCGGAGAACCACCCATTACTTTGACTATCTGGGCACAGTCATAAATAGTCACCCAGTTAGTCAGATGGTGCACCACCGGCTTTTTTTCTCTGATCTTCTCCAACAGCTCCGCTGCCTCAATCTTTATTTTTTTCATTTTCTTCCCTCAGTAATTATTTGATTCTTCAAGAAAACACTCCCGGAATGACAGCCTTACAGAATACGCACTTTCCTTCCTGTATATTATTTTCTAAAACGCTGAAAACTTCTCTTCTTACCAAAAGCTTATTGCAGCTTGAGCAATAGGTATCATTGCCAAAACCGTAAACATTACCTATATATATGTAATTAAGCCCTACCTTACGCCCCAAATCGTATGCGCGCTTTAAAGTCTCCTCGGGAGTCGCCTGATGATCGGAAAATTTATAATCAGGATGGAATCTGGAAATATGCCAGGGGATACTTTTGTCCACTCCGGCAATAAACCCGGCAATATCCTTAATCTCTTCTTTAGAGTCATTTTCACCCGGAACGATCAGAGTGGTCACTTCCACCCAAATGCCCAGCTCATGCATTAGGCGGATAGAATCCAAAACCGGCTGCAGACTTCCAGAGCACACCTTGCGATAAGATGCATCACGAAAGAATTTTAAATCCACATTCGCCGCATCTAGATTCGGCCGGATCATTTCCAGACATTCACTAGTCATATAACCGTTAGTGACAAAATTATTATACAGCCCCCTAGCCTTAGCCAACTTTGCCGTCTCTAAAGCGTATTCAAAAAATATCGTAGGTTCAGTATAGGTGTAAGAAATACTTTTACAGCCATTATCCAGCGCCGCTTTTACGATTTCTTCGGGTGAAAAAGGCTCGCCTGCGGGATCTTTATCGCTAAAGAACCGCTGAGAGATCTGCCAGTTCTGACAAAAGCTACAACGGAAGTTACACCCAATAGTGGCGATAGAAAAAGATTTAGAACTAGGCAGGAAATGATACAGCGGCTTTTTCTCAATAGAATCTACATGCGCGGCAATTACCTTGCCATAAGCATGGGTATACAAAACACCCCCGATATTCTCTCTCACCCCACAGAAGCCGAATTTTCCCTCGGCTATCTTACACTGATGCGCGCATAAATAGCAATGCACCCCTTTATTCTCTAACTTTTTATAAAGAAGAGCTTCTTTTTTCATATCCGTATTTTCTCTAGCTCCACGTCATCCAAAGGAAAAACTTCCAGAATTTTCTCTTCTTTATCTTGAGCCGTCCGGTATGATATCTTTACATTCGCTCCTGCCGGCTTATCGCAATACCTGGCAATAATACTGCAGGAAAGCTTGATCAGACTTTGGGTAAAATTTCCCCTACCTAAGGCGGTTGAGCCGGCAGTTTCCGGAGGCATAAACACATAATCTCCTGCCTGCGCAAGATCAGCTAATTGATTATCTTCTTCTTCATCGCGGCCCACTACCAACTTTGTATTAGGACTCAGACGAAAATGCCTGCCGAATTTCAACAGCCCCACTTCCCGCGCATTCAGCTCTTTGTGCTCAATCAATTCTTTAAGCCTGCGGGAAAATCCCGGATCAGTCAAAAGACATCCCCCCGAAGGCCAAGCATAATCTTTAATCTGTAATTCTTTAGCTAAATCAACTTGGGGATTTCGCCTGCGGCCGTTAAAATTCAGTAGCCCATCACGCCTGACCCACCCTTTGATTTCCGGGATTGTTTCGGCAAGCACCCGTGCGCAAAGTGGCCTGACCACTAAACCTTCCAGACCTGCCCGGCGAGGGATAAGAAAAAGCGCCTGTTTATGCTGTGACATCGGCCGCTGGCCCAAAACTTCACCGGTGACCACGAAATCAGCGCCCAACTCCTGCATCAGACCCTTAGCCTTAGAAAGCATGAGAATCTTGCAATCTATGCAGGGGTTCATGTTCGAACCGAACCCATAGCGGGGATTCTTAAGCACATCGAGGAACTCCTGCTCCAGATCAACCTTGATCAGGTCCAGGCCAAGATTTTCCTTAACCAGCACCGACTGCCGGGAAGAATCTTTTACCTTATGACAAAAAGGGATCTTGAAATGCAGTGGTATGACTTCAACCCCCTGTCCCTGGATGACCTTCGCCGCCAAGATACTGTCTAAACCTCCAGAAATCAACGCAATTGCCTTCATTATGACTTATTCTATCCTAGGCTTAAAGTTTAATCAAGGGCTAGTATCTGGCGGTAGGAGTGCTGGATGAAGGTTTTTTAGAAGCCGCTACCCTGGCGGGTATGCGAAATAAAAGACATGTTTACCAACGCTATAAGTGGAGCACTGGGAATCGCTGTCTTTTGTGCGGGAACTAAACTCAAGCCTAACCTAAATTAGGCTTTCTTCCCTTATTAGCGCGTTTAGAGCGCCAATTCAATTTTCCTCTGCGTTTACGTTTTCCCATAGAATTTGCCCTCGTTTAAGTTGTTTGCAAATTCATCCCGAAGCCTTGGCCAAAATTATGGAACAGAATTTTGGCCAGTTTAGGCGAGGGACGAGTGAGTCCTTTTTTAGTATTTATAGTAATTCGCCGGTATCACCTGCGCTATATAGCGCACTGCCTCAATAATACAGATACGTATGGCTTTTTCCATCGGCGTGTTAGAGTAGGCACCCAGCCCTGCGCCCAATCCCCAGCTACCCATGAACCCGGCCATAAATCCTCCGGCAACATCCGATGCCTGCCCCTGAACACGAGTAGAAGCTAAGACTTCCGAGGTGGAGGTATCCACAATGCGAATATCTATGGCCATGTGCGACTTGTTCATCGCCGCACCTAGCAAGCCTCCTAAGACTCCGCTAGCCACACCGCCGCCGCCACCAATTCCCGCTGCACCACCTGAAACCGCAGGCTCAAATTCCGTAACTGCCGCGGTAACGATAATATCTGCAGTCTTGATCTTTCCTCTTTGAGTGCCACCCGTTCCCTGCTGGGCAGCACCGGAAACAGCCAGCTCCTGCTCCTGCATGACCGCGTCTAACTGCTGGCGTTCCAGCACGCTGAAACGATTGCTGTTTACCATGGCAGTGACTAACATTTCTCTTAATCCTGTACCTATTTCTCCGGTCGCCTTGGCAGCCTTAACATCAAAATCCGCCACCGCTATACGCGCCTTTGGCCCGCTGTATGGCGGCAAAACCAAAGCTCCGGCATTATTATCCACCTGCGCGGTCGGCTGAGGCGAGGCGCATCCGATAAACCCAAAAATAATGAACAAATAACCAATGATTACAAGTACTCTTTTCATATTAATATTCTCTCCTGTTTATTCTAATATATACAAAATACCGTCAGTGTCAAGACAAAAGGGCCGCTAGGCCAGCAATGCTTTTAATAATATAAGAAGGCTTTTCTTTCTTAAGCTCTAAAAACTCACTTGAGCCTGTAGCTACCGCAACAGTCAAAACATGCGCCCGGCGGCCAGCCTGAATATCAATAACCATATCCCCGACATAAAGTGTTTCGCTAGCCCCGGCCTTTAGCCTTTTACGTATAGCATTAAGGATCTGAGGATGAGGCTTGCCTTGTTTAAGCTTATCCGCGCAAAGCACGTAATCAAAATATTTATCGATCTTTAAATGCCTGATCAGTATGCGCGAAAACCTGGTCGGCCGATTACTGGCTACCGCAAGCTTGTAGCCTTTTGCCCTTAGATGCTTTAAGAGTCTTTCTGATCCGGGAAAAAGATGCGAGTGCCGGATCAGTGAATGCTTATGGTGACTGCGATATATCTTCAAGGCCATTTTTAAAACATCCTCATCCACAAAAGGCCTTAAAAGATTTTTGTCACCCCAGCCCACTGCCCTGCGGATAGTCAGGGAATCGCGCTTAGGACAACCGACTTTACGCATGGCGTAATTAAAACTCTCGATTATCGCGCCATACGCATCCAACAACGTGCCGTCTAAATCAAAGATAATAAGCCTGATATTCTTCATATAAGATTAAGGGCAGGAAAATAATTTCCTGCCCTTTTAATTTTTAAGTTAAGCAAAAATAATTACTGCTGAGCCGCCTGAGCTGCTGCTGTTTCCGCAGCCTGCAAGGGAATAATATCCGCCGAAGTCGCTGCCGGAACGTTTTCTGCGCCGGTAGCCGGAGCTGCCTGCACCGCACCTTCTATCCCCGTATCCTGCGCCTTCTCGACGCTGATATTCTTGGCAGTATTCTTTCCGTCAGCTGTAACCTTGTAATCTATGCTTAAAGTATCCTGGGACTGGATCTGAGCCAAAGACCGGACATTCTCAAAACCGGTCTTATCATTGGCCGCGATAGTCATCTCTTTTTCTTCGTCAGTATCGTAATCCTGATACCTTACCAGGATCTCTTTCTTCTCGGCATCCACGGTAACCGCCTCTCCCCAAAGCCACTGCATTTCCGAATCAGCCGGACTAACTGCAGACATAGCCGTAGCTGTAGCCGCAAACTCAGCCGACGTAGCTGCCTGCCCCGCATCGGGGATAGCTGCATCCTGGGCAAAAGAAGCGCTAACAATACTTAAAGAAATTATAATACCTAAAGCAAAAACGGTTTTACGTGCCATGTAACACCTCCTTATTGAGCCTTAATTTTACTTGCTGGCGAAATACCCGAAGCCTACGATGTCCCCTGTTATTCCAATTGAGAGGGACGAGTGCCTAGGCAAGGGGTTAATTAGCCAACAATTTACCACAAACCCGCCCACTTGTCAAGACAGCTCTATCGGTATAAAGGCAGGCTGACCAATGCCAACCAGATGACGCAGGTAGTGAGTACTCCAACGGTAAGCCCGATCCCGAACCAACGCAGGAAAGTCATGCGGATATTTTTTTCTTTTTCCAAAATACCTAAAGCCACTATATTTGCCGTCGAGCCGATAAGCGTAATATTACCCCCGAAGCAGCCGCCAAAAAGCAGCGCCCACCATAAAGGCTCAAGCTTGACATGCAAAGCCCCAAACCCCTGAATTACCGGAATAAAAGCGGCGACAAGCACCACATTATCCAGGATGCTCGAGCCTATAGCGCTGATCCATAATATTGAAGAGGTCAGAAGAAAAGGATTGTTTCCGGTGAGACCGATTATCTTCTCGGCGATAAAAACAGTGGTACCGGTATATTTAAGCGTTCCCGCCTGTACAAAAAGCAGCAGGAAAAAAAGCAAAGTCCACCACTCCACGTCCTTTTCGATATACTTACGCGCCCGCTTATGCTTCCAGATCATCACGCATCCGGCGCCCCCCAGCGGGACCACCAGAAGCACGGTATTAGCCACCAGTCCCCAAGCCACCTCCAGGCGGTGATGCAAAGAAATAAAGAAAAGCACCACCACAAAAAACCCCATACTCACCTTTAAGTGCCGTTCCGCCGGAATTGAGATAAGCTTGATCAGTATATCGTTTGCTCCCAACTCTCTTATATTCTCATCAAGCTTCTTTAGCGAAGAACGGTACCAAAAAATCACCACCAATATGGTCAGGCCCAAACAGGCCATGGCCAGCGGAAAAGCCTTGAGAATAAAATCTTCGAAAGTAAGCCCAGACTTGGAAGCGATAAGGATCCCGATGGGGTTTCCTAACACCGTGCCGGCTGAGCCGATATTAGTAGCCAGCACCGAGATAATTATGTAAGGAACAGGGTTGACTTCAAAATAATCGCAAAACTCCAGCACTGCCGCGACCATAAAAATGATTGAGGTCACCTCGTCTACAGCGCAGGACATCAACGCGGAAAGCACGCAAATAAGTAAGACGAATTTCTTTGCGCTAAGGTTCTTGGTGCGCAGGATCCGGCTCATGATCCAGGCAAAAAATCCGGCTTCCCTTAAAAAGCCGATGATCACCATCATCCCCACTAGAAAAAGGATCACCTCAAGAGAAGAGAATTCTAAAACATGATCCAAGTCGATTGTCTTGGTAACTAACAGAATAGATGTGCCGATAAATGCAAAACTAAGACGGAAATCCCAGAAGAATAAAGTACCCAGGATAGACGCGAAAAATATGGCGAGGGAAAGAGACTGCTTCGGGGACATGCCAATAAGTCGAGAGGAAATGCCCAGTAAGCAGGAAATCAAAACCAGGGTTATCAGCTTCAAGACTATTTTCTTCAATTCTTTAAGCAGACTCCCCTTTCTGTTCTTATTGCAAAGATTAAAAAACTTTTTTGGCGCGGTCCGAGAGCCTCTGGTAGACGACAGTCGCGGCAAAGGCCTTAAGGATATCGCCGGGTATAAACGGCACCACCCCCATCATCAAAAGCTGGGAGAATGAATAGCTAAAACATAATTTCAGCCAGAGCGTACCACAAAGCAGCAAAGCCAAGTCCGCCAGGCAAAATATCCCGAAAGTAAGAAAGAAATTTTTGCCGGTATACCTGACCAGGCTCCCGGTAAAAAAAGCCGCTACCACAAAGCCGATGAAATATCCGCTGGTGAGCCCGAACCCGGCAACACTTAAAAACAGATAAATTCCCTGCGCCAGCATGCCTAGATTACGGCCCAAGAATGCGCCGGCCAAAAGCACGAAAAATGTTTGCAGCGTGATGGGCACCGGAGTAAAAGGCAAAGGAATGCGTACAAATCCGCCTAAAGCTGTAAGCAAAATAAAGACAACCACGCCGAAGACGCGGCATGCGGTTTTATTAACTATGATTTCCCTGCGTAAAATAGCTTCCATAATAGATCCCCCCGTTTTCTTTAATTTGTTTTAAATTTAAACTTAATCTATAATACCACAAAATAAATAAATGTAAATAAAGCCGATAAAAATCAAGGGCCGATCCCAAGCATTTATTCCAATGCCCATGATCAGCCCTTGATCGATAATACTTGTTACAACCTATCTTATTCTTTGGCGATAGCTAAGGTGATAAGACCAGCTAAGACCAAGAACGGACCGGCGCAGCCTTTGATGAGAGGAAGAGTAAAATCACCCCACCAACGCAGGTTATATAATAAATACACGGCCAGCCCTAAGAAAACCAGACCTAATACCACTTTCAAGAGCGTAGATAACGCTTTTTTAGCGCCGGCTCCCTTTTCCTCTTTCTTGACTTCATCTGCCATAGTGTACCCTCCTTTTAATTCGGTTTACTTTTCCATCTGCGGTGGACCCATCCCCATTCCGCAGGATATTTTCTTATATACGATTCTATGATATTTGTCAAGCGCTGAATATTTATAGAGATAGTCTCTTCGGCGCCTTTACCCTCGATCAATTCCAGTTGCGGCTCAAAGATTATGCGGTGCGAATCATCCGTCTGCCTGACTATAAAGCAGGGAAGCAATGCCGCTTTGGTACGCTGTGCCAAGACCACCGGTCCGGTTGCTGTCGCCGCCTTCCTCCCGAAGAAATCTACGAACACGCCGCCCGTCCCGAAATTCTGATCCATAGGTATAAAAACAACTTCATTACCGCGCAACGAGACAATAGTGCTGTTTACACAGGTCGTACGCGGCAGGAAATATATAGTTTTTATACCCAGCTTTGTGCGTTTGGCTAAAAACTTTTTCTCAACCCGCACATCGCGCATCTGACGCATGATCCCTGCGACCTTATACCCCTCAAGGCTTAGCTTTGCCATAAGTAAAGGAAAGTTCCCAAAATGGGCGCTAACCAGGATCACTCCTTTATCGCGCGCCAAAGCCTCATCCAAATACTTTTTACCTACAAACTCCACACGCTTTCTTAAAAGCGCCGGCCGGTCCATGAGAAAAAGTAGTTCTATTGCCCCCTTAGACATCAAAGTAAATGAGTCTTTAGCGATCTTTTGGATTTCGGCCTTTGATTTTGCATCGCCAAAGGCGATCTGCAGGTTGTCCAGCGCCACCTTTCTTTGTTTTGCCACCAAAAGATACCCTAAAGAGGAAAGGTTGCAGGCAAAACTATACAGATAGCGCGCCGGAATCACTTTCACTATCAAAGAACATATGGTTAAACCCAGCCAGCTGACCAGGTAACTTAGGCTTTTGCGAATCTTCTTAGAATCCATCAGATTGTATTATATGAATTATAGCAAAAGACGGTCAAATTGCAAGCGTAATTATAGTTTATATCCGATCTTGCGCAGTAATTCCTTGCGCCAGGTAATATCTGTTGTATCCTCTATCCCTTTTGGCTTTGCCCCATCAATCACCCCTAATACCCCCCGCGCGCCTTCGCTATTCTCAGCCACGATCACCTCCACAGAATTAGCAGAGGCGCAATATATGGTGCATACCTCCGGAATGTTCTTAATAGCATTTAAGACGTTGATGGGATAGGCGTTTTTAAGCAGAATAATAAAGCTGTGGCCTGCGCCGATTTCAAGGGCATTCTCGGCTGCCAAGGATTTTAACTCCTGGTCAGTGCCCTCAGAACGTACCTTGCACGCACCGCTTGACTCCACGAAGCCCAAGCCAAATTTTATACCAGGAACATTGTTTACCAAAACTTCATAAATATCCTCCACCGTCTTAATAAAATGGCTCTGCCCAAAGATCACATTGATGTCATCGGATTTACGGATCTTAACTGTCTTTATTTCTACCATACTAACCTCCATTCTTTATCTTTATCATCCGGAATCCCGTAGCGTCCACCTCAAGCGCTCCACCATATGCCTTCATCGAGGTAAATACAAGATCAGGATCTCCAAGAAAAGATAACGGCACTTTCAAGGTTATAACTTTGGCCTTACGCTCAAGCAAGACCCCCTCAAATACCACTGGCTTTATCCCGTCATAAATCTTGATTTTCTTGTTTTTTACAAAAATACGGATCTTGGGCATCTGGGAAAAAGACGTTTTAACGTTATAACCAAAAAGATAAAGTACAAAAGAGAATTTCCCAGTAAAGTTTTTATTTTTATCTACCCGAATAAACAGATCACCTCCGGAATAAGCGAAGCTAACCTGCCCCTCTTTTATTTCCTGCTCACCCGATGTATCTTCCTCAGCATCATCAATCCCATCGTAAAGGTCGGAAAATCCAGAAAACTTCAGAATATCCCCTTTTGATATATCCTGAGATGTTAATTGTGCCTCGGGGTAATCCGAAAACAACTCATTCTTACGAATAAACGATAATAAATAAAAAGCACTGGACGCTGTCTGACTCTTGTGCATTAAAATAGCCTTGTATTTATTCTCCACCCGGTCTTTTGTAAGGGATAAGCTGGACCAGTCTAAATCCGATTCCAGAAATTTCCCAGCGGGAGTAAGTTCAAGTTCAGGATGATAATGTCTGGGTAAAGGCCAGCCCACGCAATGCACCAGATACGGATACACCGCTGGCTTAGAACCATCCTTAGCCAGGTCAAGAAGGGCGACCTTCAGAAAAAGATACAATGCCCGATGGTCGCCGTTTACGTCTGCCGGGTGAGAGACAAATATTTTATTCGGCTTGTAACTAGTAAACACCTTCTTTAGATCATTGAGAATACTCTCTCCCACGTAAGGGGCGCCAAAAGACAGGTTGTTTTTGTAGGGAACTTTGGAAATCCTGGTTAGAATAGTCTTGTAGGGCCTGTCTGTCTCCCAGTAGCGGGAAAATATGGTAAACGTCCCGAAATCCGGATAGCCCAGGAAGATAAGATCGCTTTCCTTAAGGCCCAGGAGCTTCGCCGATTTCTCTGACTCGCTGCGACGAACTTCACCCAGGTTGATAAATTCCTTCTGCTGTAGTGGAATCTTTTTCTTAAAGACGATAAAAGCTAACTCGTTATGTTCTCCGTTGGTCAAAAAAGCCACGCGCACCTCAGCCCCGGCCTTAAGCGCTGCCTGGATCACCCCAGCGCAGCCGAGAACTTCGTCATCCGGGTGCGGAGCAAGGATCAAAATTCTATCGCCTTTTACAATCGGCTCAAGAGGCTTTATGTCCGCTGACTGCTGCGACGCAGGTGCGGCTACGGCCGCGGCCACGACCCCGACTGTGGACAACAAAATGTACGAAAGAAGAATAAGAAGAATTTTTCCTTGCATAGTGGCTTGATTGTAACATACAAAATGTTTGAAATAAAGGCTAAATCAGATATAATAATCATTTATGGACTCTCCAATACAGGCCCACTACTCCAAGATCAGGCGCGTGCTGGTGATCGTGCTGATCTTAAACTGGCTAGTGGCCGCGGCAAAGATCATTTACGGCCTCATTACCCACTGCTCAAGTATGACCGCAGACGGCTTCCACTCCCTTGCCGACGGCACCTCTAATGTCATCGGCCTGGTAGGGATACATCTAGCCGGACAGCCTACGGATGAAGATCATCCTTACGGACACAAGAAATACGAAACATTATTTTCACTGATCATAGCCGCCCTGCTTTTCCTGGTTGCCTTCAACCTCGGCAAAGAGGGCGTGATGCGCCTGCATCATCCGGCAATGCCAGTGATCGATATCGCCAGCTTCGCGATCATGTTGCTGACCCTTTCCGTAAACATTGCTGTGATGACCTATGAACAAAGAAAAGGAAAATCATTAAAAAGCGATATTCTGGTATCTGACGCCATGCACACCCGCGCGGATATTATGACCTCATTATCGGTAATCGCCGCGCTCATCTTTATGAAAATGGGCTTTGCGATACTCGACCCGATCGTGACCATACTAATCTCGCTATTCATCGCTTATGCCGGATTCCAGATCCTGAAAGAAAGTTCGAATGTGTTGGTAGACTCAGCGGCGATCCTGAATACAAAACGCATTGAGGATATCGTCTTTAAGATCAAGGGGGTAAAAAACTGCCACAAGATTAGGACACGGGGAAGACCGGACGATATCCACATTGACCTACACGTACAGGTCAGCGGCCAAATGCATGTGGATAACGCGCATAAGATCTGTTACGCTATTGAAGAGGCGATCAAAAAAGGTATTCCTGAAGTGACGGATGTGGTCGTGCACATTGAGCCAAGAGAAGATTGCGCAGGAGACTAAAGATCTTTCAGGATAAACCAAAATCCGACACTTGCCAATAAGCCCATAATAGCCCCGAAGTAAAAAGCCGCCTGAGGCCCGAGAAATTTCCAAAGCAGTCCCGCCAATATTGACGCCGGTAGTAATCCGATACCCACTAAAGTAGCATGCAAACCAATAGCGGTTGCCCTTAGCTTAACCGGCGCGATATCCACCACAAGAGCCTTTTCTACTCCCTCGGTAAAACCAATATACAAACCGTACATTCCGAACAAAACCCAAAGATTTTGCAAAGAGTGATTTAAGGCAAAACCCAGATATACCACCCCATAGAAAAAATATCCCGCAACCAAAAGTTTTTTCCTGCCGATTTTATCTGAAAGCCACGCTGCCGGATAAGCCGCTAGACAATAGACAACATTGTAAGCCAGGTAAAACAGGATCACCTGCGCTACCGATCCACCCAGGCCATTAGCCCGCAAAAGCAGAAACTGGTTAGAGGAATTTCCCAGGGTAAAAATAAAAGTAAAGATAAGAAAAAGTTTCAGGCGCTTATCCAGGCTATACCACTTAAACTGAAGCTTTTCTTTTTTTAACTGCTGTGGGGCCCTTGGTCTTTCTCTGACAAAAAATAATATCAAAACTCCTAAGACAGCCGGGACCAAAGAAAACAAAAATATATTTCGCAGATTTCCGTTATGGCGAGTGACCAGAAAATAAGCTGCGGCGACACCAATAACGGCGCCCAAAGTATCCATTGCCCGGTGCAAACCAAACGCCGCTCCCCGTCTGCCATCTTTTGCGCTTTCCGCGATAAGGGCGTCCCGGGGCGCGGTGCGCACGCCCTTGCCGAAGCGGTCCACCACCCTAGCCAGCAGAACCACCGGCCAGCTAGCAGCCATAAACAGAAGAAACCTTCCTAACGTAGAGCCGGTGTAACCGAATATGGCAAAAGGTTTTCTTTTTTCTATTTTATCCGACCAGTAGCCGGAGAATACTTTCAGCAGGCTGGCTAGACTTTCCGCGATCCCTTCGATCAATCCCAGTATCGCCGGGCTTGCACCAAGAGTAGTCACCAGGAATACCGGCAAAATAGGATAGACCATCTCAGATGAGATGTCAGTGAGTAAACTCGTGATACCAAGTAGAATTATATTAAACATATGTTTTGTTTAGGTTGTTAACGACTAATCTAAATAATACAACGGATCCTGCAGAACCCTGTTCTTGCGCAGTTCAAAATGCACGTGAGGGAGGATGTTACGGTAATTTGCGTTTCCAGTCTTGCCCACTAGGCCAATAATATGACCTTGGAAGACGATCTGACCCTTGTGCACGTATATCGCCGAAAGGTGCCCATAGAGGGTAGTGTAGCCGCCCAAGTGTTTGATCACAACATATTTACCCATACCGCGGATTTGCTTTGCCGAGGTGACAATCCCTGAGCGACTGGCAAGAATGGGTGTCCCGATTTCAGCCAGAAGATCCACGCCTTGATGCGTCCTTCGACCGCTACGATGCGTGCCAAAATAGCCGCTGCCGCGGCCGTCATTACGGATGATCAGGTCTTCCTGATAGACAATGGGAGAAATAAATCTCTCTTTGAACAGAAAAAGGACTCCCGTAGAAACAAAAACAATCGCAATTATTAATAAAAATAGTAGAATTTTCTTCATGACCATGATTTTACGCGGCGTATCAGACCATAAAGCACATTAATCAGACAAACAAGTATAAACCAATCTCCGTAACGGGTGTAGATCCCCGGCTTTGCGCTCAAAACGCCTATAGTCTGTGTATCAATGCCATCGACAAAAATATTCCGGCCGGAACCGTCACCGGCAAGCGAGATTATTTTACCGCTTGGAGCGATAAATCCGGATACGCCGGTATTGGCTGAGCGCACCAGATATCTGCGATTCTCAACCGCCCTGAACACCGAAGCCTGCAAGTGCTGATAAGGAGCTGTTGTTAATTTGTACCAAGCGTCGTTAGTAATATTCACCAAGAACCCTGCCCCGCGCTTTGTAAACTCTCGCGATAATTCCGGAAAAAGATCCTCAAAACAAATCAGCACTGCGAATTTACCTTTGGCATTAAATATATAATGGCTTCTCCCCTTTTCAATATCTCCGATAGGAACAACCGTCTCCAAAAACGGCAGGTATTTCTTGAGGGGGATGTATTCGCCAAAAGGCACCAGATGCAATTTATCATAGCGGCCGGCAATCTGCCCATTTTGGCCAATCAGCAGCGCACTATTAAAAAATATGTCTTTTGAACGGGTGACCGCACCCAGAAGAATAGGCATCTTTATTCTTTTGGCCAGCGCGTAAAAAGAGTCAAAAATATCGTCGTCCTGGCCGAACAGCCCGGGACTGGCTGCCTCAGGCCAGACGATCAGATCCGGCCTCTCCTTCGCAGCTTGCTCAGTCATACGAGAATACTTATTCACGATGTAGCCCATTGCCCGCTCATCCCACTTCAGTTCTTGCGAAATATTGCCCTGGATCACAGAAACTTTCAGTAGTAAATCGTAAGTGGTAGATCGTAAGTTATAAATTCGAAAATATCCGTAAGAAAATACTACGGTCAGCACCGAAACCAATATAATAATAACGGCTTTTAATCTCGGCCACATACCTTCTCTTACCGCCCATATAATTTCAACCGTAGCAACATTAACCAAAACCAGTAAATACGATACTCCCCAGGTTCCGGTAATGTCTGCCATTTGAATCACCGGAAGATTAAGGTACTGGGAGTACCCCAGGAGTGCCCAGGGAAAACCCGTTAGCAAGTAGCTACGCGCATATTCCAATAAAACCCAGACTGAGGGAATGAATAACAGACTAAAGACCGTGGAGTTTCTTGTGAAGGGACGAATAATCAAGCCGAACGCGGCAAAATATAAGGCTAAATACAAAATCAGTACGATCGTACCGGCTAAAGTAACATGCGCCAGCCAATAAATAACCCCCGACCAATAGACGAACCCGGTAATAAAGAATATCAAAGAAGCTAATCTTTTAGATGTGTTTTTTAGCGCAAAAAATGCGGGCACAAAACCAAACCAGGCAAGAAAACTAAAAATAGAGGAGAAAAAAGGCAGGACGAGTAAAACCGCAGACAATAAAAAAAGCGGGATTATTTTCCGCAGCATTTCTTATATTTTTTCCCGGAGCCGCAGGGGCAGGGCTCATTACGCCCGACTTTAGGATGAGTAGATTGAACGGACTTGCTTTCAGCGCTTTCTGCGGTAAAGCCCTCAGCTGCAGGTGACTCAAATTTCGCCGCTTCCGGATGCACCATCTGCTGAGTAACAGAACTGAATACCCCCCGGAATCTTTCTTCCTTGGCCGGCTGCAGCTTAAAAACTGTTTCCACCGCCTCTTCTTTAATGGAACCACACATCTCGGTGAACATCTGAAAAGCTTCGCGCTTATATTCGATCAGGGGATCGCGCTGGGCATAGGCGCGCAGGCGTATACCCTCGCGCAATTTATCCATGGTATAGAGATGATCCTTCCATTTAGAATCAATGATCTGTAGAAACACCATGCGCTCAAGATGACGTAGCAACCCTTCACCAACAGCCTGCTCTTTATCCAGGTAATATTTGTTAAGACCAGCCGATAAAGCAACGCGTATCGAGTGGCTGTCCATATTCTGCAGTTGCGAAGGCGCAATATCAATATTAAATTTCAGTTTCAAGGAACTAGAGATTGTCACGGCGTCAGGCTCACCTGCCTGTCCTGCCTCACCCGCATAAGTTGCTAATATTCCGTCTACAGCATCATCAATTGAACCGATAATCTCTTCTTTAAGAGAAACACCCTCAAGTATTTCTTTGCGCTGGCCGTAAATGATCTCGCGCTGCTTGTTCATTACTGTATCATATTCCAAAAGTTGTTTTCTGATTTCATAGTTCTGCTGCTCCACGCGGTGCTGGGCGGTTTCAATAGACTTGGAGAACATGCCAGCCATGTGGCCTTCTTTGGCAGTGAGAGACTCTCCCTGTGTATCCAAGCCATTAAGCCACTTGATGATCCAGTCCGGAGCGAATAGCCGCATCAGGTCATCGCCGAATGATACGTAAAAGCGCGATGAGCCGGGATCCCCCTGACGGCCACAGCGTCCACGCAGCTGGTTGTCGATTCTGCGCGCCTCATGGCGCTCAGTGGCCAGCACATGCAGTCCGCCCACCGCGACAACTTTCTCATGCTCAAGCATAGTTTCCTGTTTATATTTTTCAAAGATAGCCTTATACTCTTCGTGATAATTCGGATCATCGGCATTTAATTTCTGCTTAGCTACATTCCGAGCCATAAATTCCGGATTCCCGCCCAACAGAATATCCGTACCGCGCCCGGCCATATTGGTAGCGATAGTCACTGCTTTATAGCGGCCGGCCTGAGCCACGATCTGCGCCTCCAACTCATGATATTTAGCGTTTAAGACTTGGTGGGTAACCCCCCGACGCTTTAAAAGCTCCGAAAGATGCTCGGATTTATCGATAGAGATGGTGCCGACTAGAACCGGCTGACCATTGTTGTTATGCTCGACAATCTCCTCCACCACCGCGTTAAATTTCTCCTCTTCAGCTTTAAATACCAAATCCGGATAATTGGTCCGGATAAGCTTTCGGTTAGTAGGAATGACCACCACGTCCAACTGATAAATTCCCTCAAACTCATTGGCTTCGGTAAAAGCTGTCCCGGTCATACCAGCGAGTTTTTCATACATGCGAAAATAATTCTGGAAAGTAATTGTTGCCAGGGTCTGGTTCTCCCGCTCGATACGCATCCCCTCTTTTGCCTCAACCGCCTGATGCAAGCCGTCTGACCAGCGCCTTCCGGGCATCATCCTGCCGGTAAATTCATCGACGATAATCACCTGTCCATCTTTGACCACATAATCCACGTCCCGCTTGTAAAGATTATGCGCGTAGAGCGCCTGGATCACGTGATGGCGCCACTCCATGGTCTCAATATCGTGCAGGTTATCAATCTTTAGGATCGAACAGACCTTGGCCTCGCCCTCTTCGGTAAGGTAAGCGGTATGCGCCTTTTCATCAACAATGTATTCATATCCTTTTGCCAGATCCTCACCCTTATGTTTGGCGTCGATCTCTTCTCTTTCCAGGATCATCTTGCCTTTCAAGCGCGGGACGATATTATTGATAGTGTAATATTTGTCGGTAGATTCCTCGGCGGGACCTGAAATAATCAGGGGAGTGCGCGCCTCATCCACCAGAATAGAATCAACTTCATCGACTATAGCGTAAAAAAACTGCCTCTGTACCAGCTCGTCGATAGAGTACTTCATGTTGTCGCGCAAATAATCAAAGCCAAACTCATTATTCGTTCCGTAAGTGATGTCGCAGGCATACGCGACTTTACGCTCGTCATCAGACATCTCATGCTGGATCACCCCGATACTTAATCCTAAAAACTCATAGACCGGACCCATCCATTCCCGATCGCGCCGGGCAAGGTAATCATTGACTGTCACCACATGCACACCCTTACCTAAAAGGGCGTTGGTGTAAGCGGAAAGTGTCGCCACAAGAGTCTTTCCTTCACCGGTAGCCATTTCCGCGATCCTACCCTCGTGCAAAACAAAACCTCCGGCAATCTGGGTATCAAAGTGTCGCAGTCCTATGGTGCGCGAGGCTGCCTCCCGCACTACCGCAAAAGCCTCCGGCAAGATCTCTTCAAAAATATGGTTACGGGTGAGCTTTATCTTACTTTTAAGTTTTTCTTTATCCTCGGGGATAGCTATGGCAGACATCGCCTCCTGCAATTCCTTGATCTCAGGCTCAATTTCAGCGTTTTTACGGGTTAGCAGATCCTTAAATTCCCGGGTCTTGGCCTGCAGGGCACTGTCAGTAAGCCCACTGATCTTGGGCTCAAGCTTATTCACTTGATCCACAAAACGGGCCACATCCACCATCTTATTCATAGAAGGCTGCGGCATCTCGGAATGCAAAATGATCTGCACATCCGGATACCGCTTGCTGATCGCGGCCTGTTTATGTTTAAGCATGCTTTCTTTGATAAACCTTAACATGATTATCCTTTGATTTCAGCGCTCAATCTTAAAAACGCTTCGATGAATTCATCTATCCCGCCATCCAGCACCTTTGCGGTATCTCCAGTCTCAATATCAGTGCGATGGTCCTTGGCCAGGTTGTAAGGATGCAATACATAAGAGCGTATCTGGCTGCCCCATTCGATCTTTTTCTTCTCTACGCCGTATTGCTTTAATAATTCCTTCTCCTTTTTCTCCTGCTCAAATTCAAACAGGCGCCCCTTTAAAATCTTTAAAGCGGTTTGCTTGTTCTGATGCTGCGAGCGCTCATTCTGACACTGCGCCACTATACCCGTCGGAATATGGGTGATGCGCACTGCGGAATCCGTGGTGTTGACGCTCTGGCCGCCTGCGCCCTTGGAACGGTATACATCTATGCGTAGATCTTTCTCTTCTATTTCTATGTCCGCATCTTCAGTGATCTCCGGGATCACATCCACCGAAGCAAAAGATGTGTGCCTGCGCTTGTTGGAATCAAAGGGGGAGATACGCACCAGCCGGTGCACACCCCGCTCCGCTTTCAAATATCCGTAGGCGTATTCACCCTCGATGAGAATAGTAGCGTTCTTGATTCCCGCCTCTTCTCCGGGAAGCATATCAATGGATTTGACCTCGTAGCCATGGCGCTGTGCCCAGCGGTTATACATGCGAAAGAGCATGCTTACCCAATCGCAGGATTCCGTGCCTCCGGCTCCGGCATTTACACTTAAAATCGCGCTGTTGCGGTCAAACTGTCCACCCAATAAACTCTTAAACTCCAGCCTCTCCGTCTCCTGGGTGAGAATAGCTAGATTACGGTTTAGTTCCGCAGCTAATTCTGTTTCAAGGGGGGTGGTGATACCGGAGAGCTCATGCAATTCCTGATATTTGTTGCGAGCAACCTCCCATAGCTCAACGCTGGACTTAAGACTCTTAAGCTCTCTTACTACCTTGGTAGATTGCTCGGAATTATCCCAGAATCCGGCCACAGACATCTGCGCGGAAAGTTCGGCAATGAGTTTCTTTTTGGCATCGATGTCAAAGATACCCCCTGAGCTGCTGGAGCCGAATATCGATCAATGCGAGTTTCGATTGGATATCCTCTAACATAAATTTTCCTTTGCCCTTCCTTTATAGGTACAGGAAGGCCTGCCCTTGTGGGCTAAGCTCTGCGAATTCCTTTTAAGGTCAACACAAACTCATCGCGGTTATCGGCAAAATTCCCAGCCTCTTCTTCGCTGATCTTGCCTGCTTTGACCAGTTTAACCAAGGACTGGTCAAATGAACACATCCCGAACAGCTCGCCATCCTCGATATACTGCTGCATATCCTGAACCTTACCCTCGCGGATCAGACGGCTGATAGTAGGAGTCAAAAGCATAGACTCATAAGCTGGCACTCTTCCGTTTGCATTGTGCGCCGGGACCAGACGCAAAGATATGACCCCTTTTAAAATAGTGGCCAGCTGATTCCTGGTCTCCTGATGTTGATGCGGCGGGAAGAAATTAATGATCCTCTCTACACTTTGGCTAGCGTTGACGGTATGCAGAGTGCTCAAAACCAGTACCCCGGTCTCCGCAGCGGTGATCGCCGCCTGCATGGTATCATAATCACGGATATTCCCGATGAAAATAACATCCGGACTTTGAAGCGTAAATGCTTTTAAGGCAGCCGCATAGGACTGCACATCCAGGCCCAATTCGCGCTGATTGATCAGGGATTTATTATCCTTAAAAGTGAATTCAATGGGCTCTTCGACGGTAAGAATATGTTTATTGCAATTGCTATTAATATATTCAATCATGCTGGCGATTGTGGTAGACTTGCCGCTGCCCATAGTGCCGGTCAGCAAAACCAGGCCTCTTTTTTCCAGGGAGAGCTTTTTTAGCACGTCCGCCGGCAACATCAGGTCCTCAAAGTTCTGAACTACGTTTTGTATGCTCCTGATGACAATGGAAGGCCAGTTGCGCTGCATGAAAATGCTTATCCTGAACCTGCGGTCAAGACCTTCAAAGTAATAGGCAAAGTCAATATCCATATTCTCTTTAAAGAGAGCGCGCTGTCTGGGGTTCATCAGCTCTTCGGTGGCCGCCATCACGTCGTCGACGCTTAAGACAATATCCGACATCTGCACCACCTGGCCGTCTATCCTTAAACGCGGGGTGCCGCCGGCGCGAAAGAAAAGGTCTGAAGCGCTCTTTGCCACCATCTCTTTAAGCAAATCTTTGATTTTCATAATGTCCTCCGCTTATATCCTAATATCCGGGAAAAAACACAATTGAATATGTATTATATCACTAATCTTGCCGTCAGGAACTCTTTTATTTTCCGCTCCCGGCTCAAAAGCAAAACCTTCTTCTTTACCCCAAAGACATAGCCTCCCAAATCGTTACCGCACTTTACTACCCGGTGGCAGGGGATAATAACCGGCCAAGGATTCTTGTTTAAAATATTCCCCACTGCGCGGTAAGCATTAGGCCTGCCGGATTTCTTAGCCACCCACTTGTAGCTACGCGTTTCGCCTAACGGAATCGTTGAAACAACCCGAAAAACTCTTCTGGCAAACTCTGTCATTGGTTTATTTCGTTACCAACCTAATAATTACCTGCCTATCACTTTCTTGCGATGCAATAAGTGATGATACGCCTGAGCGAATCGATGCGCCTCATCGCGCACCCGGCGGATGAGATTTAACGCAGGAGTATCAGATTTCAATTGTATGGGATTAACTTTACCCAGCAGATAAATATTTTCTTCTTCTTTGGCGATACTGGCTAAAGGTATAGGCAAACCAAAATCCAAAAGCACTTTCGCCGCGGTCATCAAATGTCCTTTGCCCCCGTCAATAAGGATAAGATCAGGCTTGGGCAGCTTTTGCTCAATAACCCGGGCATAACGCCTTCTCACCACTTCCTGCATCATGGCGTAATCATCGATTGCGTTGACCGCCTTAATTTTAAAACGGCGATAATTATTTTTATCCGGTTT
The DNA here is from genome assembly GCA_026387455.1 of Candidatus Omnitrophota bacterium. Lineage (GTDB taxonomy): Bacteria > Omnitrophota > Gorgyraeia > Gygaellales > Profunditerraquicolaceae > JAPLLR01. Next base: position 50,123 of record JAPLLR010000017.1, read on the forward strand.
GCCCTTGTGAAAACTGACCATCGACCCCGTCGCCTCTTTGCCACAGATATTAGCGATATCAAAACATTCAATACGCTCCGGAATCTTCGACAGCTTCAATAAATTTTTCAGATCCTGCATCTCATCGCTACTGCTGAATCCCGGGCGTATCGAGGAAAGCGCGCTTATGGCGCTGATCTGATCGCGCGCTGCCGCAGCCTGCTCAAATTCTTTATTTTCGGAAAACCGCTTCATTTCAATACTCAGCTTATTAATAAGAGTGTCAGTCTTACCTTCCAGAATTAAACTAATATTCTCAATAGCTAAAGCGTAATCTTTTTTACTGATCTTGCCGATACACGGGCCTGGACATAAATTCACCCGGTAATAAAGACAAGCCTTGTCCGGCAGATTCCTGCAGGAGCGTATGGGAAAACTGCGGCGGATTATCTTTAACGCCTCGCGTAAAAGATTCGCGCTGGTGTAAGGCCCAAGATACCTGCTACCATCATCTTCTTTCTTACGTGTAACATAAATCGCAGGAAAATCTTCCTTGGTGATCTTGATCAAAGGAAAGCTTTTGTCATCCCGAAGCGAAATGTTATATTTCGGCATATGCTTATGGATGAGCGCAGCTTCTAGCAGAAGAGCCAAAGCTTCAGTCGGACACAACTGAACCTGGATATCCGCGACACTGCGCATCTGAATCAGCGTCTTAGTCGCCAGGTCCCTGCCCAGATAAGTCATCAGCCGCTTTCTTAGCGACTTAGCCTTGCCCACATAAATTATCTTGCCGGCAGAGTCCTTCATTAAATACACGCCCGGCGAATCCGGCATCTTGGCTATTTTTTCTCGTAAACTGCTCATAATCTACTATTAACTGTCCCTGACTATGCTTTCACTAAACACTAACTTATGCTATTGTTTAGCGGGTCCTGCCTTGGCTTGTCCTGCGCGCGGCTTATCGCCGTGCTCGGATCAAACCAAGTCACCCGCTAAACTTACTATTAACTTGCGATCTCGCCAGGTGCATTTCTTCATCTGACGGGAGGCTTGGCTTGGTTTCGAGCGGGGCGTCCGAGGAACCGAGCGGGCATGGCGGGCGCCATGCCCGCCTTCGGCGTGCAGACGAGGTCCGCAGGCCGAGCGAAGTTTTGCCTCGCAGGGGCAAAACAAGCGCCCCCGCGAAAACCAAGACAAGCCCACCCGCCACGAAGCGGAGCGCTCAGTGTTACCTTTTGCGCCCAGTCACCCAATTCCAAAGCTCCCGCACTTCCGAAACTCCAAAAATAAAACAGAACAAAGCGTACACCGCCACGCCGGCAAAAGTCTCTAATCCCAGCAGGGCAAATTTATTCATTCCGGCGAGATTGCGCGAAATCAGATAGCACACGCCACCCATACATAAACTCGCCATAAATATACGCACGCAAGAAATTATAACCTGTTTGTTACCAAAATCTCCGATCTTCTTCTCCAGAAGTACGAACAACACAAAAAACGATATTATCCCGGAGACGGAAGTCGCCAAAGCAATACCTGCGATCTTAAGAGGAAACATAAGGCTCGCGCAAAAAACAATATTCATAATCAAAGCCAGCGCTGAAACCTTAGTAGGCGTAACCGTATCTTTAAGCGAAAAAAAACAGGATTGCAGGATACGCGTTCCCCCGTATGCGAATAAGCCCACGCTATAAAAAAACAATGCGCTGGCAGTAAGCCGGGCAGAGTAAGCGTCAAACTTTCCTCCCCCGAAAAGCGTAGTCACTATGGGATTGCTCAAAACCATAAACGCTACTGTTGCCGGAATCATTACAAAAAACGTGGCGCGCAGGCCCCAGGAAAGCGTATGTTTTAAATTTGCGTGATTATCTTCCAGCGCCTGGGTCGAGAATGTCGGCAGTATTGCCTGGGAGAGTGCGGTGCTGAAAAGGCCCAGAGGAAACTGGATCAGCCGATAAGAAAAATATAAAACCGCTACACCACCGTCGCCTACGATAAAAGCCAATGAACCAAAAATAGAATCAACAAAATTATTCAGCTGATAAATGCTGGTGCTTAAGACCCGCGGTAGCATCAGCTTACCAATAGTCCTGGCCCCGGGATGATTAAAAGTCTTAGGGATTTTAAAACGGAAACCCTTTTGATACAAAACAGGCACCTGTACCGCCAACTGCAAAACCCCGCCCACTAAAACGCCTAATGCCAATCCCTTTATTCCCTCTCCAAACAAAAGCGCAAAGACAATAATAGAAATATTTAAAAGACAGGGCGCGAATGCCGGGGCGGCAAAATGCTTAAGGGAGTTCAGGATCCCCATACAATAAGCGGCGAGGCTGATCAAGAGGATATAGGGAAAGATATAGCGGTTAAGCTCAACCGTAGCCCAGAACTTATCCGGCGACTCCACAAATCCCGGAGCGATCAGACGCACGATAACCGGAGAGAAAATCACACCCAAAAGAGTAATCAGGGAAAGCACCACCAAGAGCAGATTAAGCACTACATTAGCCAGCTCCCAAAACTCTTCCTTAGTGCGCCTATGCTGATATTCGCTGAACACCGGGACAAAAGCGGCGTTGGTCGCACCTTCGCCCACAAAATCGCGCAAAAGATTGGGAATACGAAAAGCAATGACAAAAGCCTGAGCTATGGTGTAAACTCCGAAAAGCCGGGCAATGACCACATCCCGGATAAATCCGAGGATTCGCGAGATAAGGGTGGCAAAACTGATAAGGGTGGCGGATCTGGCTACGGATTTGTTTGTTGACATAGGGGGTTAATTATGGTAACTTATGAAACATAAATCGCCAGAAGGAAAATCTGGCTCATTAAGGAGTCTATTATGCCAAGACGCAGAACATCAATCAAAAAGACCCGCGCAGACAATAAAAAGCATTTGCGCAACTACAAAATCAAACAGCAGCTGAAAAAAACTATCAAGAAATTCCAGCAACTAACCAGCGCCAAAAAGCTGGATGAAGCCAAAGCCCTACTTCAGAAGGCATTCTCAGAATTGGATAAGGCAGCAAAAAAGCAGGTCATCCATCCGGCTACAGCAAACCGCAAAAAATCCCGCTTAGCCAAGCAGCTATCTAAGCCCGCATAGACTGATCACCAGCTTCTCAAGAGCAAATAAAGGCTTAAGTTTTCCTGTTTTAATGTCGATATCGCATGCAAGCAGGTACTTAAGCCTTTTTCTTTTCTCAAGAGGATGTGCGGCATTCTTCTCCCAGACATAACGCAAACCACCGAGAATACGCTCCGGCCTCTCCCCATCCTTTAAAAGCCCGCTTAATATGCGCAAGGCGCTGTCCGCCCTCTTCAAATCTATTGAGCGGCCCAAAGCAAAAGTATCCTGATGCACTGTTTCCTTAAAACGCACCGGCTTGACAAAACGGGCAATATTCTTGATAAAACTATCCGTCTTGTCCAAGTGGTTTAAATCCATAGCCAAGACCACCTGCGGATAAGGCTTCCTGACGTATTTTTCCAGAAATTCTTTAACCTCATCTTTCAAGTCTTCGATGTTTTTTATAATAATCAGTCTCTTGGGATTCTTTACTGGAAGGGATAAAAGCTTTTCCTGCAGCGCTTTTTGGGTCAGCTCACGAGCATAGAGAGTATCGAGGTTGAATTGTTCGGTGCCTTTGGAGAGGACGTAATCTTTAAGTTTCTTAAGCTGGATGTCTTTGGCAAGATTATCGCTGCCGATAAAAAGATAAATCATTATCTACCACTGTTCAACAGTGCGTTCGACTACTCGTCGGGCTAGATCAATTATGGAATTCTGCACTGCCTGATCCTCGCTTATCGCCTGAGTGCCGGTGACAAAATAGCTGGTCTCTCCAGTAAACCCGGGCTCGCTCCAAAGCAGCTTCTTTTCCGGTCCCGTTTTATCCCACATCTCTAGGTTCACCACAATATTCACCCGGTACTCGGTAACATCGTCGCTGTTATCGGCATAACGCAGGGGGTCTTTGCGGAATTGCACCAGCTGGCCGACCAAGATCATATCCGCCGAAGCCTCTTTAACCGGTTTGAGGTTGCCATCAAATAAATAGCGGTTGCTCACTGCCTTGGTCACCTCAGTCTCAGTAAGCGGCCGGTTAAGCTGGTATTTATCTCCGGAGTCGCCTTCTCTGGTGATGTCGATGGTATTGACGAACGGAGTAATATAAATAGTCTTATACTGATCGGAGATCATGGAGCGGGTAGTGTAACCGCAGCTACTAAGCCCGAGAACAAAAGAACTTAAGAACACAAGAGCCAAAATTCTCTTCATCATTTCTTCTTCTCCAATTTCTCAAGGAGCGGCAATTTATCCTGCGCCTTTTTTGCCCACGGGCTTTCGGGATATTTCTCTATGACAGCATTATAATAAATACGAGCCGCAGGATATGCTTTTTGCTTCTCATAGAAAACCGCGATGTTGTAGCTACTGGCCGCCTCTTTTTCCTTTAACTTATCGATATTCTCCTCTGCCTCCCGGGAAAGCACGGCATCCGGATGGTCCTTGAGGAAATCTTCGAATTTCTGCTTAGCCTCGTTAGCTGCTCCAGAATCATAATCCGGCCCACGGGACAAGGCTGCGCGGCAGGAGGCGATCTGGAACTTGGCCGGCTCTACCCACTCGCTCTCCGGATAATTGGTAACTACCTTATTAAAAGCCTCTTCCGCCTCATCAAAACGCACTAGACCTTTTAATACCAAACCAAGCTTATACTGTGCCTTCGGCGCTATCGGGCCGTAGGTGGAATTTTCAACCACCTTGGTGAATATCTCTATGGAGGGATTCTCAACGGGAAGCGGAACGCCCAGGGCTTTACGCTTCTCCCCGGACATGAATATTTCTCCGATCTTATACTCCCGCTCGATAATCTCCTTAATCCTTTCGGAAAAAGGATACTTATCCACCACCTTCTGGTAAGCAAGGAAAGCTTCATAGAGATTGTTCTTTTCTTCTTCAGAGCGGCCCATGTAATATTGGCTTTCAGAAGCCTCGTAGGACTTAGGGTAAGCCTTGAGAAGTTTCTTAAACTCACGGATTGCATCATCGTATTTTTTAAGATTATAGAACTCTATGGCATAGTCATATTGCTCCTTAGGGGTGGGTTTGACCATAGTCTTAGGGTTCACCCACTTGCCAGTCTTGGGAGTCCAAATCCAGTAAGCATAAGCAGGGCTTACAGATACAGCCCAAATACAAGCTAAAATCAACAAAATCACTCTACGCATAATAGTAAAATGGTAGCATAGGGGCTCGGCTTTGTCAATTCAAATAGGCGACATGGCATAGCGTCTGCCTCATGGCGGGTGGGCTTGTCTTGTTTCTCGCAGGGACGTTTGTTTTGCCCCGGCGTGGCAAAACTGCACTCATTTCCAGCCCCTCGCTCTCGCTTGATATGTGATAGCGGGCGAACCATGCCCGCTCGGGGCTTTCATGCCCTGCTCGAAACCAAGCCAAGCCTCCCGCCAGCTGAAGAGATTCGCTTGATAATTTATAATGGCCGATAGGTTTAGCGGGTGACTTGGCTTGATCCGAGCACGGCCATAAGCCGCGCGCAGGACAAGCCAAGGCAGGACCCGCTAAACAATAGCACTTAGTGGAAAAATAACCAAGGGCAACTAAATATTGAAGGAGGCGCCGGGGAGGGCACTTAAGAAAAGGTTCATCCTGACCAAAAGAGTAACTGCCAGTTCGCTAGTAGAAGCAAAATAGGGAGCAACCGGAGGCAGTATTAACCCGGAAAAAACCAGACATATACCGCACAGGGTAATAAAGGTAGCCAAAGGCACGATAAATATATTCGCCAAAATAGTAACCGGCGAAACTAGTTTAAAATAATAGGCGATAAAGCCGCTGGTGCCCAGCCACGCAGAAAGAGAGACCACGCCTCCTTCGGCCAGAAACCTAAGGGATTTGATTTTTAAATCATCCAACCTAAAAAGTGTTTTAAGCCGGGGATACAGGTAAATAATGGATATAACGCTGGCAAAAGAAAGCTGAAACCCGATATTAAACAGCTGACCGGGGTCGATAAGCAGAATAAATAGAGCAGCCAGACTTAAGGAGTTATAAATATCCGGCTCCCGCCTTATAAGATACGCCACTAAAAAGAAGATACCCATTACTGTTGCCCGGACCACCGGATTAGATGCCCCGGTCAACAGACAATAGATGATCAAACACGGGATAATTATGACAAAGCGCGCCTTGCGCGGTACGCGGATAAGCTTTAGAAATAGCGCGACTATAAAAATTATTATTCCCACATTAAAACCACTGACAACCAGGATATGCACGGTGCCGGCTTTTACCATAGAGTCATATATGATCCGGGGAATGTCTTTTTTCTCTCCCAGCACCATCGCCTCCAACACACTTGCGGGTAACTTCGGAACATAAAAGGAGATTATTTTCTGCATCTTAGATTTCAACCAGAAAGCAAATCCTTTCAAGGAAAAACCACGAGTTTTTTGAAAACTAACTGCCAGATCCTGCGACTCCACACGCATAATGCAATATATTCCCTGCTGCAATAAATAATTCTTTTTTTGCTGCTGAAAGCTGGGCACCGGATACATATAACCCTTAAGTATCAGCCCCTGACCGTAATACAAGCCGCTGCCTCGAGCCACCTGTACCTTTATCTTACCGCTGGAGCGGTAACTTAATTTTCCAAAATGTAATTCCCTTATATTGAAAATAAAAACCGTTTCCTCACCGCTCTTTTCCGGAACACTTACGATATTGCCTTTAACGCTATAAAATTTCTCACTTTTATAATAAACAAAATTAGAGACATGGGACTGTGGCAAAACCTGTGAATTAATCAAGATCAGCGCGCCGGATAAAGCGAAAATCACCAGAAGGATAACCGTGGATACTAAAACCTTACCAATAAAGAATATACAGAAAACCAAAAACATAACCGCAATGGAAAGAATAATCCAGAAATTCATCACGATTGAATTTGCCAGGATTATTCCGATGCATAGAGATACAGTTACCCAGACAAGCGGCCGTAACATCAGCGCACCACCAGGTAATTCTTTATTTTATCGAACTTGCCGGCGGTTAGGCCTTTGATTTCCTTGATCTGCTCAATATCGCTTAGGCCGGCCAACTCATTTCTAAGCGCGATGATCCGCTGAGCCAGCTTTTCTCCTATACCCGGAACGCTCTTAAGCGTATCCTTATCCGCGGAATTCAAGTCAACCTTGCCAAAATCACTCTCTAGCCGCGCAATACGCTCTACCGGAACAAATACCTTTGCCGCATAGCTCACCCCCACACCCATCAAAACCACAGCCAACAGAAAAATTAGAACTTTACGCTCTTCCGTAGTCAAGTTTGACATAGTTCCACCTCCCTCTACTTATCCCTACAGTTGTACACTTCGGAAATTTCTTTGAAATTTCCTTGTAACTGCAGGGATTAAGTTCGGGCATATAAGTTATGTCGTCCATCCATTGGACTCCATAACTTACCCCACAGGGGTAGGCCTTCCCATCCTATAAAGGAAGAGCCTTATGCCCTCACTTAAATAGACGTAAAGGAAGGCAAAATCTAACAGAAAATCTTAGGATATTTGCGACTGGCTTAGTTTTGTTTTGAGTAGGGCATGGAAGCCCCGAGCGGGCATGGCGCACGCCTTTGGCGTGCAGGCGAGGGGCTGGAAATGAGTGCAGTTTTGTCACGCCGGGACAAAACAAACGCCCCTGCGAGAAACAAAACAAGACAGGCGCGAAAATTAAACTACGATGTTAACCAGCTTCTTGGGGACGATAACGAAATTGCGGATGGACTTACCCTCTATCCAGGGTTTAAGCCTCTCCTCGGAGAGGACTAATTCTTTCAACTTATCTTGCGCTATATCTGCGGGTACATCGAGCTTTGTACGCAGCTTTCCATTAACCTGCACGACGATCGTTATCACATCTTCAACCAGCATCTTCGGATCAAACTCCGGCCACTTAGCTTTACATATACTTTCCTTATTTCCCAATATCTGCCACAGCTCCTCGGCAAAATGCGGCGCAATAGGACTGATCATCAATACCAGATTCGCAAATACTTCCTTATCCGCGCCTGATTGATAAATAGCATTGGTCAGCTCCATCAGGCTAGCGATAGCGGTATTAAACTTAAACTCCGCGTAGTCAACGCTTACCTTCTTAATAACCCTGTGCATGGTACGTAGCAAAACATCATCAGCCTTAGGTAAAAGGTTCTCCTGTACGCGCCAGACGCGGTTTAAAAACTTATTCGCGCCCTCAATACCGCGATCATCCCACTCCAGCTCGGTTTCAGGCGGCGCGGCAAACAAAATAAAAAGCCTTAATGTATCCGCTCCGTAATTCTTAATGATAGAGTCAGGGTCCACGATGTTGCCTCTAGATTTAGACATCACCTCCCCGTCTTTTAAAACCATGCCCTGAGTAAGCAGGCGCTTAAATGGCTCCTTGAAATCGATCATTCCCAGATCCTGAAAGAACTTGGTAAAGAAACGCGAGTACAATAAATGCAGGATAGCATGCTCGATGCCTCCGATATACTGGTCCACCGGCATCCAGTACTTAGCGTCTAAAACATTAAAAGGGGCATTGTCGAGTTTTGGTGAGCAGAAACGCAGGAAATACCAGGAAGAATCAAAGAATGTGGCCATGGTATCGGTTTCCCGACGAGCAGAACCAATACACTTGGGGCATTTTACCTCAACAAATTCCTTAACCTTACCTAAGGGACTCCCTCCTTCTCCGGTAATGGGCGCATCTTTAGGTAACTCCACCGGCAACTGAGCATAAGGCACAGGCACTATACCGCACTTTGAGCAATAAATAATGGGAATAGGCGTGCCCCAGTATCTCTGACGAGATATCAACCAATCGCGCAACCGCCAATGCGTCTGAATCTTGCCGATCTTGGTTTGCTCCATCCACTCAGCGATTTTTATTTTAGCTTCCTGATTAGTAAAGCCGTCGAATTGCGCGGAATTCACTTGAATACCATCGTCTTCAAAAGCCTCTATCATCGCTTCGATAGTTGTTGGTCTATGGTCTATGGTCTGAATAACTATGCGCATCGGCAGCTCATGCTCTTTAGCGAACAAAAAGTCGCGCTGGTCATGAGTCGGCACAGCCATAATCGCGCCAGTGCCGTATTCCATTAATACATAATCCGCGATCCAGATCGGGATGGTTTCATTGTTCACCGGATTAACCGCATAGCTTCCCGTGAACACCCCTTCTTTTTTAACATCCGAGGACGTCCGTACCACTTTGGTTTCCTTGGACACCTTCTCGATGAACTTCAGCGCCTCTTTTTCCTGAAGTCTACCCTTGATTAAATCTAAAACCTGCGGATGCTCCGGAGCCAAGACAATATAAGTGGCGCCAAATATAGTATCCGCGCGAGTAGTAAAAACCGGGATCACTGTCGCCAAATCTTTAAGCTTAAAGTATATCTCTACGCCTGAGCTTTTTCCGATCCAGTTATTCTGCATGCTGATGACCCGCTCAGGCCAATCACCTAGCTGATTCAGATCCTCTAAAAGTCTTTCTTTATAATCAGTGATCTTCAGATACCATTGCTCAAGGTCTTTTTGTTCAACCTTAGTCTTACAGCGCCAACAACCACCCTCGATCACCTCTTCATTAGCCAACGTTGTTTCACAAGAAGAGCACCAGTTGACATCAGAACCCTTCTTATAGGCAAGCCCGCGCTCATACATCTTCAAAAAGATCCATTGGTTCCATTTATAGTAATCGCTGTCACAGGTAGAAACCTCGCGGCCCCAGTCATAAGAAAAACCCATGCGCTTAAGCTCCGCCTTCATCCAGTCAATGCACTTATGCGTCCAGATATCCGGCTTAGTGTTATTTTTAATGGCGGCGTTTTCCGCGGGCTGGCCAAAAGCGTCAAACCCCATGGGATGCATCACCTGAAACCCCTGCATCAGCTTAAAACGCGCGGCCACATCGCCGATAGTATAATTACGAACATGGCCCATATGAATCTTGCCCGAAGGATACTGGAACATCTCCAGGAGATAATACTTCTTGCGCTCCTGGTCAGGTTGGACGGAGAAGATCTTCTTATCATGCCAAATTTTTTGCCATTTTTCTTCTATCTCTTTAAACGAATAACTCATTCCTCATCCCATTTCTTACGTAAAGGCATCAGTGAAATCATGGTCTGCAGACCGCTTAGAATATGCTGGACATCTACCGGCTTAGTCAAATAATGGTCTGCTTCCATATCATAACTTTTCTTGACTGCCTTTAGCTCAGTATTACCGCTAACAATGATCACCGGAATCCATTTGTCCCGGTTTTTGACACGGATTGCCTGAAGCACTTCAAAACCGCTTAGCTTAGGCATAATCAGATCCAAAATGACGATATCCGGATTTTCCGAATCTACTTTTTGCAGAGCCTCTTCTCCGTCATAAGCCTCGACTACTTCATAACCCTCGCGCAGCAGCAATTTCCTGTAGAAATCCATGCTCTGCTTTTCGTCATCCACCACCAGGATCTTGTAGGCCATAAATGCCTTCCGCCTTAATTCTTAAGCTTCCTAACTAAAGCCAGATTTATTTTATCTGAATTTTCCGTTTCCTTAGGGGTCTCCAGGATCATCGGTATATTCCTTAATTTAGAATGGTTAATGATCCTTTTCATCCCACTCAGCCCAATATGACCCTTGCCAATATGGTCATGACGGTCATGGTGCGAGCCCAGCTCTCCCTTAGCATCATTCAAATGGATAAGCTTAATCATGTCTGTGCCGCAAAGCTCTTCTATCTCATCCAGCATATCTTCAAGGCCGTCTTTGGTAGAGATGTCATAGCCGGCTAGATAAGCATGCGCCGTATCCAAACAAAGGCCGACGCGTTTTAAATCAATCATTGCGGCAAGCACCTCATTCTGGTGAATAAATTTGTAACCCAGCCAGGAGCCTGAGCCAGAGGTGTTTTCCAGCAGGATTCCGACTTTAGTATGCTTAGTTTTGTCCAGAATCCGGTTAAGTGCCTGGATCAGGCGCTTAACACCCGCTTCCTCCGAAGTCTCCTTATGACTACCCATGTGTGTTACGATATAATCGGCGTGCAGCAAATCTGCTTCCAGAATATCCTCTATATACGCCTCAATGGAAGCCCCATACAGCTTCGGATTAGGAGAAGCTAAGTTGATCAAGTACGGTATATGGATAAAGAACGGCTTAACTTTAAGCTTTTCCTGGCGCTTATTAAACTCCTCAATATCTTCAACCGCAAGCTGAGCATCCCGCCAGCGCTGGGGGCTGCGCGAGAAAATCTGCATAGTGTTACAGCCTAACTCCTTGGCTACAGTCAACGCCTGGTAGATCTTTCCCGCACCCGAAACATGCACCCCTAAGATCATAATAGTCAAGATTATACCGCAGTTAGAATTGACCGTCAAGCCATGTTGCCAACCAACGAATAATATGTTATGCTTATTTGTTGCGCTTTCTGCTACACCCAACTTTATAGCACCTTGGCATATAGGGTTGCCAAGTGCATCCCCTGCGGGATGGAAAAGTTGGTGTTACACTTTCTGCTTTACACCCGGCCTTAGCCCCTTCCTTAAAAGGTATAGGAAGGGCTACCCCTCTGGGGTTATAGGATAGGCCGGTGTGCCGCTTTCTGCTACACCCAACTTTATAGGAAAAGTTGGTGTTCCGCTTTCTGCGTAAGGAGGATTAAAATGCTGCTGAGACAACAGGTGCTGATTGAAGACTGGCTAGTAGAATACTTAAAATTTCTGTCTGAAAAATACGATTTAAGCTATTCCGAAGTCATCAGGCTGGGATTATGCGCCCAATTCGATGAGATGATCACCTTGGCCTATCCCGACATCAAATCCAAGATAGATAAAAAGAAGTTCCTGCAATTACTGCATAAATCAGAGAATATCAAAGAATCGCGCGAAGAGCTATTAAAAGCGATTTCCGCGGTATATTTTGAAGCCCGCAAGACCATCGAAGCCCGCATGGCCAAAGAGAAAAAAGCAAAACACAGGTAAGTTTCGATAGCCAAGCAATCAGTTGACAAGGCTGCGGGTGGATGTTATATTTAGGAAATCTTTCGGGGTATGTCGGGGCTGTCCGAGAGAAGTAAAATTAGTGGGCGCCCCAACTAGAAGCATAATTATCTTGGGGCTGTCCCCTGTCCGGAAAATGACTTGGGACGCCCCTCGCCTGAAGTAAATTTCATCTTGGGGCTGTAGCTCAGCTGGGAGAGCACCTGCATGGCATGCAGGGGGTCAGGGGTTCAAATCCCCTCAGCTCCACATTTACTTTAATTTTCCTCATCAGCAAATGTGTCCCGTAGCTTGTGCCGAAAATATCGAAGAAATTTTCGGCACGTTTAAGCAAGAGACACCAAAAATACTTTCCTCCCCATAACCCTTCGCGCCGAAGTGGTGGAATGGCATACACGTCGGTCTCAAAAACCGATGAGCGCAAGCTCGTAAGGGTTCAACTCCCTTCTTCGGCATAAGATTTTGTCATAAATTACTTCCCACAAAATCTACATCGAATCCTGGCGAGACAAATTTCGAAGAAATTTGGCCGCCGTTTAGGATTCGATGCAAGAAGCGATTACGCAAGGGATAAATTTTCGATCGCCCTAAGCAAATTACCCCAGCGAGTGCATCAAAATTATCGAAGAGAATTTTGGGATGTTTTGGCAAGGGGCAACCTCTTAATCACCAACTTACTCCACAAAGCCGGCATTTCCAGCTTAAGCGGCACCCTTTTTTCTTTATCCAGCTCCAGTACAATCCTTTTAGGAGTAACCTCGCAAACATAAAACTCTTTCTCACCCTGGCTAGTCTGCGCTTTGCGTAGTTCCTTTACCTTGATCTTCACTTTCTCTAAAGGCAAATTAAAATCAAGCTCTGCCCCAATTTTATTCTCTAAAGCTAATGGATAAATAAAAAACAGGCTGTGGGAATTGTGAATAGGGGGCGCCTGAGGAATGATCCGGCTTTTAGTCTTTCCGCCTTTTTCCTGGATAACGTTTACCCAACCGTCTTTCTGGTTATACTCCTCGATTATATGCTCAGCCTTACCGAAGAACACCACATCCCTCTCCACCCTTTGCGGAAGGCAGGTAGCGGCGTCTATATACACTGAATCCTTGCTGTTAATCTGGAATATATTCAGGACATTAATTTTGGTGGTTACTACCACCAAATCCACATTGTCCTTACGGCTGAGGTATTCAAAGTCGATTGTCCCGGATTTAAGGCCGTTAAAAGTCACCTCGTAAGAAAGTTTCTCTCCCGGGCTGATAGGAAGCTGCTGCGCAGAAGTAGCCATGACCGAAGAATTATTTGTCTTAAAACCGCGGGGGGCACAAAATAATGCTCCGCTCAGGACCGCGGCGCACAAAATAAAAAAAGCCAGCGTAATCAATCTTTGCCGCAAATCTTACTCCTTATTTTCTTTAAGGTATGGCTTTATGGCATTATAAATCCTGCCGGCAACAATCGTATAGCCGCTGCCGTTAGGATGCAAAAAGTCGCTTTTCATGGAAGGGTTAGTAAGGATTCCATTAAGAATTGCCGGGACAAATATCGCGCCTTCTTCCCGGGCCAGCTTCTTATAGGCATGGCGGTAGTCTCTTAAAAAGAATCCGGCGCTGATATCCACCAGCGCCACTATCGCCCCCTTTTCCTGGCTCTTACGGATAATCTGGCGCAGGTTACGAATGGTAGTTTCCTGCGGAATCTTCTGTATGAAATCGTTTCCACAGAATTCGACAATCACCAGGTAGGGGTCCTTATTTAACACCTCGACCTGAAAACGCCTTAAGGCGTGTATTGTAGTATCTCCGTCCACTCCGGAATTGATCACCGGCATACGCACGTATTTCTTAAGAGCAGTAGGATAGTCTTCCGCCGGCCCTGCGCCATAGCCAAAAGTCAGGCTGTCGCCGAAGCAGATTATCTCTTTACCCAAGGCTCTGCCGGCGTTTTTAATTTCCTGTTTTGCGCATCCGAATAATAATATAGCCCCTAGGAAAAAAGTAACTGCAGCTTGACACCTTGACACCCGCTTATCTTTTATCATATTTAAGCCTCAGCTGCCCACACGCAGCGTCGATATCCTGGCCGCGGGACTTACGCAAAGTAACCTGAATTCCCTGCTTGATCAGATAATCCTTAAAATACAAGACCTCCAACTTGCCCGGAGGCTGGACATTCATCTCTTTGATGGGATTGGAAGGAATAAGGTTTACCTTGGCCAAACGTAACGGCTTTAATATTTTAGCCAAATCCTTGACGCTTTGCAAATCCGAATTTAATCCTTTGATCAAAACATACTCAAAAGTGATCTGGCGGTCAGTCTTTTTGATATAATCCTGACAGGCGGCCATCAGCGCTTTAAGCGGATACTTCTTGTTCACCGGCATGATCTGAGAGCGAATTAAATCATCCGCGGCATGCAGGGAAATGGATAGCTCTATCTGCAATTTTTCCTGCGCCAGCTTACCAATTGCGGGAATCACCCCGCATGTGGATATAGTAATCCGGCGCGCGCCTATCCCAATTCCGTCAGGAGAATTAATCGCCCTGATCGCCCTCAGGACTTCATCATAATTATCCAGTGGCTCACCTATACCCATAAAAACTATATGCGTAATCTTTTTTCCGGAATTCAGGAGTAATATCTCTTCTAGGATCTCTGTGCTAGTCAGGTTACGCTTAAGCCCTGACTGTCCGCTGGCGCAAAAAGTACAGGCGTACTTACACCCCACCTGGCTGGATATACAACCGGTCACCCTACCTTCTGCCGGAATAACCACTGCCTCAATAAGACTTGCGTCATGCAGCCGGATAAGAAATTTCTGAGTCCCGTCGACAGAGTCCTGTTGCTCGGCAATACCTGAGCCCAAAATAAAAAAATTCTCTTCCAGGCGAATACGTAACCCTGCAGAAAGATCGCTCATCGCAGAGAAATCCCGCGCGCCTAATTTATAAATCCAGTTGAATACTTGCTTGGCGTGATATACAGACGCGCCCCAGCCTTTTAGGATGTTTTGCAGTTCAATAACGGTGAGTTTTTTGATGTCCTGCTGCATGATTATCCTAAGGACTACTGCGAAGGGTCAGGAAACCGCGACTTTCAGCTTCTCTTTATCTATCTTTCCAACCCGGTTTTTGGGAAGGATCTTGGTAAACTCAAAATGATGGGGAATCTTAAAATGGGCCAGATGCTGGCGCAGGAATTCACGCAGCTCCTCCTTTTCCAGCGCTTCGCCATCCTTTAACACAATAAAAGCCTTGGGCACTTCTCCGCGCATGGTATCCGCGATGCCAATAACCGCCACTTCGCTTATCTTAGGATGGCGGTGGATGACTTCTTCTACCTCAGAGGCAAAGACTATTTCACCGGACACCTTGATCATATCCTTGATCCTGCCGACGATAGAGCACCTGCCGCGCCTGTCAAAACGCGCCACATCTCCGGTCCTTAGCCATCCATCACCGGTGATGGTCTGCTTAGTAAGCTCCGGCTCCTTATAGTATCCGACCATCACGCACTTACCTTTGATCCACAATTCTCCATCTTCCTCAGGGCCAAGGATATTGCCGCTCTCGTCCACTGTCTTTGCCTGGCTTTGAGGAGCAAATTCTCCGGTATGTGGGATCTCTCGGGTATTAGTGCCGGTAGCAAAAAAGGCGTTTGGCGCGGCAGTCTCGGTCATACCCCAGCCGTTTAATAAATAGGCATTTGGACACTGTTTATGAAAACGCTCCAATAACACCGGCGAAGAAGGCGCGCCGAAAACTACGGCGTAACGTAATGACGATAGGTCGAACTTATCGTATTCTTTCAAGGATAAAACCGCCACATACATCGAAGGGACAATGACAAAAATACTGATCTTATGTTTTTCAATGGTCTTTAAGAATTCATATGGCTGGAAGCGCTCCATCAGCACCATGGTCATGCCAGAATTTAACATCAAAAGCACATGGTCCAGGCCTCCCAGATGAGAAAATGGGATTGCCGCACATAAAAGCACGTCTTTATCGTTTAAGGAAATGAAATATTCAAACGTATCGAGGGGGTTCTTCAGGTGCCCGTAGTTAAGCAGTACACCCTTGGGGTGCCCCGTAGATCCGGAGGTGTAAAAAATCGAGGAGTGGTCCAGCTCACTAATGTTCTTTTCATAAGCCCCGGGATTAGTAGCTTTAGCGCTGAATTCCTTATCCCAGAATAAAAAGTCCCGCTCATTAAGATTCTGGGCCTCCCCCACTTCGAACAAAATGACCTCTTTTAAGGATGGGCATTTATTCTTTACGTTCATCAGGTCAATGCTCTTTTTCTCCTGGGCAATGAGGATCGAGCTCTCGCTGTGATTGATAAAGTTAATCACTTCCTCCTCGGTGAGCATGAAATCCAGCGGAACCGCTATGCCGCGTAGGAGGAAGATTCCCAGGAAGCTATAAATATATTCGGGGATGTTGGGGAGGAAGATAGCCACTTTATCGGATCTTTTAGCTCCGAGTGAAGATAAACCGCTGGCTACGGAAAGAACCTGCTCCTTAAGCGCCTTAAAGGTGATTGTGGAGTCGCGAAAAAGTATGGCCGGCTTATCGCTATACTTACCGGACTGTTTTTCTAAAAGCCCGCGGAAGTCCATAGGTTAAATTCTACTAGCCTTTAAAGGGAGTGTCAAGGGGTTTGAAGCGGAAGAATTACTGTGCTTTAACGAACCTGGTATAACGCATATCTTTATCCGTATAGATAATAGTTTCCAGATCCGGGTAATACTTTTTGATAGCCTGGCGGACATCAGGCTCTGCAGTTTGATACAATTTCTGATTAGAAATAAAACTGACATTTCCGGCGGCATTCTTCCAAATACAAACGGCGTGTAACACGTTCAGGCCCTTGAATTTGATGATCACGACATCGCTTTTTATGCCCATGTTCTTTAAAACAACCTGCGCCAGGGAAGCGAAATCGTCGCAGTCACCCTTTTTGAGAGCGCACGTCTCTTCGGGTGTCTGACAAATATTGGTCAACTTTAACTCATAGCGGAAATCCCTCGTAAACCAGCCTACCAGCGCCTCAGGAGTCTTGATAGAGAAGGTCGCTTTCGCTATAGAGGAACCCTGGGCAAAGCTTGTGCCTTGCATAATCAGGACCAGAATGATACACAGAAATATTATTTGGATAGCCCGCTGTCTCAATTTTTCCTTATGCGTTGGCTATCCTTCGGCAACCCGGCTGTCCTTTTTTAGGACCCGTGGTTTTGCGTCTCCTGCTTACGCGGGATTTGCTCTTTCGGGATAACAAAAAAGCCACGAATAAAAGAGTAAACTCGACTCTTTTTCCGTGGCCTAAAAACCTACCCGATTAACTGAACTTGCCTAAAGCCCTTCCTCCAAAGGAAGCAAATTCAACTTAATTATACACTATTTTCGGCCGGATTTCAAGGCGGGGAAAAAGATTTTTTAGAATCCGTACCAGTAATTAACCAAAGGCTTTGCTTCTTTGGTTTTATCGACGATAACGTCTTTAAGGCGGGTATACTCCAGAAAGCCTTCTTTACCTAATTCCTTGCCAAAACCGCTCTGTTTAAAACCTCCGTAAGGCAGCTCATTGAAAAACATCCCGTAGGTGTTAACCCAGATAGTTCCGGCATTAAGTTGCCCGGAAATCTCCGCGGCTTTTGCCTCATCCTTACTCCAGACGCAGGCAGCCAAAGCAAAATCTGCCTGGTTTGCCAAGGATATTGCTTCATCTAACTTTACAAACTTGCTGATGCAAACCACCGGTCCGAAAACCTCCTCTTTAAATATGTCAGATTGTGGCTTAACCTCTGTAATCACTGTCGGCTCAAAAAAGAATCCGTTCTTAAACTCTTCTGCCGCGGGAATTTTACCTCCGCAGATAATCCTGGCGTCATCTTTCTTGGCCTGCTCAATACAAGCTATAACCCGCTTACGTTGGGCTTCAGAAATCAACGGCCCCATCTGAGTTTCAAAATCTCCTCCTACCCCAAGCTTTATTCTCTGGGCCTTATTGACAAAATCATTAACGAACTGATCATAAATATCTGCCTCTACCAATATACGCGACATGGCTGTGCACATCTGGCCCTGATTAAGGAATATCGAACAGAGAGAGCTATTTACCGCGGACTCTAAATCCGCGTCATTACAGATGATGCTTGCGGATTTTCCGCCTAGCTCCATGATTAGCTTCTTAACGTTTTCAGATGAGTATTCCAAGATTCTTTTACCCACTTCATTACTTCCGGTAAAGGATATCATATCCACCCGCTTATCCGAGCAAAGGGCCTTGCCGATCTTCTCGCCGCTCCCCACGATCACATTGACCACGCCATTAGGAAGGCCAGCATCTTTGACAATCTGAGCTAATTCCAGAACGCTTAAAGGTGTCAGGCTCGATGGCTTAAGCACAATCGTATTTCCTGCAGCTAAAGCCTGGGCCAATTTCCAGCAGGCGATCAATAAAGGATAATTCCAGGGAACAATCAGTACAGCTACGCCTAAAGGCTCGCGCAGAAGATTCGCTTGGACATGGGCGATTTGCGTCGAAACATTCTTGATCTCTGGCTTAAGAAATTTCTCTAAATTCTCCCCGAAGTAGCGGAAAGTCTCAGCAGCCGAGGGGATATCCATAAAAGTAGATTCTTTGATCGGCTTTCCGGTATTCAAAGTTTCCAGATTTGCCAGTTCTCCGGCTTTATCCAGAATGCCTTGCGATATCTTTAAAAGGAAACCTTTGCGCTGAGCGAGACTTAAACCAGTCCAGTCCTTATGATCAAAGGCAATGCGCGCAGCGCTCACCGCAGAAAGCACATCGTATTCCGAAGCCAAAGAAACTTCGGCAATCACTTCTCCCGTAGATGGGTTGATCACCTTCTGCAGTTCATCACTATCCTTAAATTCCCCGTTTATGAATAATTGAGTATTCACCCCGCCCTTCCTTCTTTATTCATCCCCTTACCCATTCCAAATCTAAACATTTTAGGAAAGGCGGGCTCATTTAAATTTCACCTGCTTAAATATGCTAAACAACCTGGTAAAGGGAACATACCACTTGGAAAGCTGGCCTAGCTGGCCCTGCAGTTTCATTTTTCCCTGAGTCACTGCCACAAAAGAATCCAATTTACCTAAAAACACCTGTTCCCATACATCTTTGGGCCCGGAAATGATAAAAGGCGCGTCCGCGTCATTATCTAATCTTACAATTCTTCCCTGCTCAAAATTAAATTTGTAAGCGGCATCAGAGCCGTCCATTTTTATGGCAAGTTTTAAGGTCAGATCCAGCTCTTTACCTTTTTGTGCGATAAACTCATCCTTATTCACCTGATCCACGATAGCCTGAATATGCTCGCGGGAAAACATTGGATACTCCACATCGATTTGAGTTAAATTGTCCTTTAACGCCTGGTCAAGGTCATCAAGAATATCTTTATTAAACAGCCGAGCCACTGCTGCTACCCGCACTGCTTCTTCCAATGCCTCCATCAAACTTAATCCATCAGCGAATTTTTCCGACATCACCACTGCCCCATGATTCTTCAGCACCGCTAGATTGTTGATCTTAAGCGCATCAATCACCAGGTCCGGCTTAGTCACCGTCGGAGTATTCTGCTCGATAACCGGGACTTCCCCAAGATAAAACTTTGTCTCAAAGGTAAGGGCTTTTAGCGTGGGTGTTGCGGCAAAATAGCCGTTGATTAATGGTGGATGGGCGTGGATCACGGTAAACGCTGGGAAATTCTTATAAATCAGGCTATGTAGCGGCAATTCCGAGCTGGGTTTAAGAGCTCCCTCATGCGCGTTGGTGGTCAAATTAACCTTCACAATATCATCCAGCTTTAAATCACCTAAGAAAGTCCCGGTTCCGGTGATAAGAATAAACTCATTATTCAAGCGCGCGCTGATATTGCCGGACTTAGCCACCGCCAAACCCACATCATAGAGTCTTTTGCCTACCTTGATGATCTCTTCTTTTAAAGCCTGTTCATTTTGCGCCATATTAAATCCTTAAGTAGATATGCTTGGTAATAAGGTTTGCGGGTGTAACATCAAATCCCGGATAATAGGCTTTTGCCCCTTTGGGTGCCAGGCTTACACCCTGATACTCCAGCAGTTCATGGTCCGGCCGAATCTCAATCTTGATGTCTTTTCCGCTTCTGGCGTCAGATGCCGGCGGACAAAGCACATAAAAAGGAATGTTGAAGTGTTTAGCCAGGATCGCTATCTGGTAGGTACCGACTTTATTAGCGATATCTCCGTTTTGCGCTAAGTTGTCCGCTCCGACGATGATTTTGTTGATCCTGCCTTCAAACATCACTTGGGCCACCATGTTATCGCAAATGATAGTCACATCAAACCCCTCGCGTTTAAGCTCCCAGGCAGTCAGGCGCGACCCTTGCAGATACGGCCTGGTCTCGGTAGCGTAAAAACGTACCCACTTGTTTTCCTTTCTAGCAAACTGCGCGATCAAGGGCATCTGCCCTGAGATATTGCAGTGGGTAAGCACAGCGTCGCCGTCATTTAAAAATTTGCTCATCTCCTCCGCCTGCTGGATGCGCTTATGTCTTAAGTTCTCCAGGAAGCCTTTGATGCAACGCTCAAGATCAATATTAGACTTGGCCCAGTTCAAGACCATAGTAGTAAGGAACTTAAAAGACAGGGTTGGCCGGGTAGCATTGATAGCTTTAGCCACTTTCTCAAGCACTACCAATAGCTTCTTTTTGTCTTTGGTCTGCTGAACGACCTGCAGAAAGATGCAGAAAACCAGGATCACTTGTCCCACTGCCCGGGTCTTCATCTCTTTTATCGCAAGACACGCCTGTTTGTAATTTCTTACCTTTATATAGACCAGCTTATGCGGCAATTTAGTCTCATCAAGGATATAAATCACCTTGCCTTTTAGCTGGATCGGCCAGAATAACGGAGAAAATTTCATTATTTACCCTCGAGTTTTTTCACTGCCTCCAAAGCAATGGTGATCAGGTTTGACTCAGCCATGTAATATAAAGGATTCATGAATCCCATTTCTCCGGTAATGACATTGTCGCTGACTGCTAAAATCGAGCCGGCTTTGATTTTATAAGTTTGAGCGATGGTCAGCAGTGTCGAGGAAACCATATCAACTGCTTTTGCCCCTTCTTTACGCTTGGCCTCCACTATTTCGCGTGTCTCACGCAGAAGCGCATCAGTAGTCCAGGCCACGCCGCGGTGCACGTTCAGGCCCATGCCTTTGGCGATTTCAAACATGGTGTCAGATATCTTTTTATCGGCAACCGTCTTGAAATCTTTATCTACGTAATACGGGGTGACTCCGTCGCCGCGGATGACTTCATCTACTATAAACAAATCCCCGACTTTAATATTCTCATCCAAAGAGCCCGCAGTACCAATACGAATAATATTCTGGATCTCGGCATTACACATTACTTCCGCGGTGATCGCGGTGTCCGTCGAGAACCTTCCGCCGTTCATGGCCGTGATCTTGATGCCATTGAACATACCAGTGTACATATTATACTCCATAAAAGAGAAGTTCTTCACGGGATTTTCTATCTTTTTCAAAAGCACATCCAGCCTGTCTTTTGGCCCAGGAACAATGGCATATTTACCCACATCCTGCGGCCTTAGCTGCACCATCTGCGTCAGATCTTTTCCCGTCATATGCACATCTTTTTGCATCTGCATAGCTATACTCTCCTTTTTTTGGGATTACTGTGTTAGCGGGTCCTGTCTTGGTTTGTCCTGCGCGCGGCTTATGGCCGTGCTCGGATCAAACCAAGCCACCCGCTAACATACATTCTTCACGAAGTAAACATTTTCTCCAAATTCCCGCCTAGAATATTCTCTTTATCTTCTTCTGCTATCTCCAGATTCCGCACTGCGTTAATCGAGCCTGAAATATCCTTCTTTGCCGGCCAGTCGCTACCCCATAATAAGTGCTTTGGACCCAAGAGCTCTAGTGCCGCAAGAAAATTAGCCTTACGGATATCTCCGCTGGTATCTACATATATATTCTTCAGAAAATCCGTCGGGCTCCCTTTTAAGTCTTTCACAAAATTTATACCGCGAAGCATCTGGTATGTCGCATCAAATCGGTGCGACAAGAAGGGGATCACTCCGCCAAAATACCCAAAGATAAATTTTGTGCCACAATCACGTAGAATATCAGACATCAGGAGTTTACCGATACAAATCGTCGTGTCAAAAATATATTCTATCACCGGGGTCAGAAGCGGATCCTGCACCCGCTCAAAACCTATAGGATTAACTATCTGTGAATGCACAAAAATCGGAATCTTCTTCTCCTGCGCAAGCTTATATAAAGGAAGAAACCTTGCATCATCAAGATATATACCGTCATAGCTTGTGGCCAGCGATATCGCCTTAAAACCCAACTCTTCGGTCGAGCGCTTAAATTCCCGCAACAACTCCTCCTGATCGTCAGCCGGCAAAACCGCAGCTCCAATAAAACGCGAAGGGTGATCTTTCAATATTCTAGCGACATTATTATTAAATGCCTTTGCTACCGCGCCATGGCCGCCAAGCTTTACGAAAGCATCAGAAGTTGGATACGAAAGCACCGCCTGATCGATCCCGGCTTCATCCATTGCCTTAAGCTGTGAATCGATCAATCCCCAACCCTTATGGTAGAAATGAGCGTTGAGAATCACCTCTTCCGGCAGCCAGTGACTATGCGCGTCAATTATCTTCATCGTGGTAACCTTTTTATGAAATCCTCAATCCTTCTACAGCTCAAAAGATACCGCATATTTCATGGCTAAAGCTTTTGCTCCCGCTCTTGGAGAATGCGCCGGATCATCTCCTGCTCATAAAGAGTTTCAATTTCTTCCAGGCCCTTCTTACCAAAATCTTTCTCAATCGACTTCTCAATAGCCTGAAGCTTCAGCTGCAGGAAATAATACTCCGGCTTTAGCTCCTTACCGTTATACTTACGGCCCAGGGCGTCTTTTTCCTTATTCTGAATATACACCTTGAATTCCTCAATATAGTTCTTGGCGGATCTGCTTGTATCAAGCTTCCGCATCTGCTCCAAAATATACTGATCGATTTCAAGTTGGGTAAACTTTCTATCTACCTTATCCAGAGATTCCTTGACTTGTTTATAAAACCAGATAAGGTAGCGTTTTTTAAGACTCTTGTTGTCTTGCCTCTTCATATTATTTCTTCACCAACTCTACAGTGTCAAAGTAAAGCGTGCCCTTAGACTCAGGCAACGGCTCAAACTGAAACACCTTGATGGGATAATCGATATTGCCGTTATTTTCGGCGTTCTGGGGCTGCCAATCAGTGCGTAGGACAAATTTATCAAAGCTGCAGACGATCTGCTTCCACCCGACGAAGTCATCTACGACGATGAAACGCCACAGTTCATTGCCGTTATCCTTGATATCAAAAGCTACTTGGACATTAGAATTCGTGCCATACATAAAGAAGGAGATTGCGCTATAATCTTCCCATTTGATATCCTCGGGGCTTATCTGCCAATTAGCGTTC
>JAPLLR010000042.1 GCA_026387455.1 Candidatus Omnitrophota bacterium
CGAAGCTTTGAAACAGTATAATGATGTGGCTATAAATGTTAAAATCCTGGATGTCCAGAAAGAAATTATGATTGCCAAGTTTAACGCGCTTGCCCAGGCGATCCAGAAAGCGGATGTGAAATGGATTATGAGCGGAACAAATGCTCAAAAATTCTTTGGCCTTAATCTTGATGCTGAAGGCGGAGCTAATCTTCAGCAGTTTATTCAAGAGAGCGGTTTAGATATTGAGAAATTTAAGGAATTCCTGAATTTGAATAAGAATAAGAATACTAAGTAACGCATAGTCGTAACTTATTGATTAGGGTAGAGTTAGGAATAGTATGATTTCCCCCTTCCTTTCCGTAATTCTACTCGTTGTGAGAGGCAGTTTTTGTTTATGCAAAATGGGAGGATGCTTCTATAGAAACTTTTCTGACAAGGAGGCGACATGACTATATTCAAAGTAGAGGTATCGAATAATAAACCGGGTTCTTTTGTAATTTCTATTTTTGGATCTTTAGACTCCGAGCATTATCTGGAATTGGAAGAAAAGGTAATGGCCGTCATCGGGCCTGCGGCAAAAATCATTATGTTGGATCTTGCTGAACTCTTCTACATAAGTAGCATGGGCATCAGCGCATTATTAAAGATAAAGAAAGCTGTTGAGCAGAATCAGGGGAAGTTCATGTTGGTTAATCCTCAGCCTCAGGTAAAGAAAGTGTTTGAAATCATAAAAGCACTCCCCCTTGAAACAATCTTCAGAAGCGTTGAAGAAGCGGATGCGTATCTATCCGAGATGCAGCAAGGCGAGATAGATAAGGGTAAAAGCTGCTGAGGTTTTGATTATTGCCGAGGTAAAAAAGGCGTTCCGGGTGGTCGGAGCGCCTTTTTTGTCGGGCAATAAATACGTTGCTTTTTGAGCTCGTGCTCTATATAATTAAGGATACCTATGGCAGTTTTATTTGAGGGAAAAAGGGATTTTTTGACTAATTGCTTTACCCGGGAAGAGCTTGGGCCGTTCCTGGATAGGGCGTTTATCGAAAGCCAGATGTATAACCATCCGGTATCTATCTTGCTTTTGGATGTGGATAAGTTTAAGCACTATAACGATAAATACGGCCACCTGTGCGGGGATGAGATACTGAAATATTTCTCAAGCACGCTGCGTTTGAGCCTGGAAGGGACAGAGCATTATCCTTTCCGTTACGGAGGGGATGAGTTTTTGGTGGTGTTTCCCAAGAAGACCGCGGCTGAGGCGTATGCACATACGGTTAAGATCATAAAGAACATGAAGAGCCGGAATTTTTTGCTGAAGGGACAGCTTTTTAAGATGAGTTTTTCCGGGGGCATCACCACTTTTCCGACGGACGCGAATTCGGCGGAGCAGCTGGTGGGTAAGGCAGATAAGGCGATGTATTTTTCAAAGAGGTATTACCGCGGCACGACTACGCTCTATACTCGGATATGGGCGAAGCGGGTGACGGAGTTTACGGGGGTTGCGGTGATTTGCGTAGTGGCATTGGTGTTATTCTTTGGGAGGGGGCTGATTTTTAAGAGTAAGGGTAGCGGGCAAGGTCGGAGTGCGGCGAGCCCCGCTACGCAAAGAGGGGGGGCTGGAAAGAGCGCTGGCCGCGTGCCCCAGATGAAGCAAGAGGCATATGATACGATTTATCTTAAATCAGGCGGCGCGATCCAAGGGATTGTCACCCGTGAAGGCGCTTCTGATACGGAGATCAAGCTGAAGATGGATCAGGGTGAAGGCCTCTTGATTTTCAAGAATTCCGATATACAATCTATAGAACGCGGTAAGAAGTAATTTTTAGTCCTGCCTTGTAATCGCCGCAAAGTTTTCTTTGAAAACTTTGCAGGCACTCGGCAGGACGAATTTCCTGGAGAAAAGGTTTAGAAATTCGCGCCCATAGCTCAACTGGATAGAGCACCAGCCTACGGAGCTGGTTGTTGCTGGTTCGACCCCAGCTGGGCGCATAGATTCACCCGCTAAAACTTACAGGTGAATCATCCCGAAGCATAAGCCAAAAATATCGAAGAGATTTTTGGCTTGTTTATGCGAGGGACAAGGTATTATGCCTAACTTACACGAACTCTATATGTCCGAGGCGCTGAAAGAGGCGAAGCGGGCATTTGAGGAAGACGAAGTTCCTGTCGGAGCGGTTATCGTGCACCAAGGCAGGATTATCTCCCGCGGCTACAACCAGATCGAACGTCTGAAAGACCCTACCGCGCACGCAGAAATGCTCGCTATTACCTCCGCGACGAATTTTTTGGGTTCGAAGTGGTTGAATGAGGCAGCTCTGTATGTTACAATTGAGCCATGTAGTATGTGCGCCGGAGCGTTGGTACTGGCGCGGTTTAAGCATGTTTATTACGGGGCAAAAGACCCCAAGACTGGTGCTTGCGGTTCAGTGGTAAATATTATCAACCATAAGAAGCTGAATCACCGCATTAAAACAAAGGGCGGGATATTGGCTGAAGAATGTGGTGAGTTGTTGAGCGAGTTTTTTAGGAGGAAGAGGAAGTAGCTCCTGTCCCACCTCATAAAATGTGCCAAAATTCTCTTCGATAATTTTGGCACATTCGGTGGGACGAATTTATTGAAGTGAAATTATCGAAATTCTGGAGAGGTGGCAGAGCGGTCGAATGCAACTCACTGCTAATGAGTTGACCTGAGAAATCGGGTCCCTGGGTTCAAATCCCAGCCTCTCCGTAATTTTACTAGTTGTGAGAGGCGGTCTATGGGGAAAACGCGTCTGAGACCAGCCTCTTCGAAAATAATAAAATTTTCCAATAAGGAACAACCAACCCCATGTCCTACACAGTATTTGCCCTTAAATGGCGGCCGAAGAATTTTTCTGAGATAGTCGGCCAGGACCATATCGTTACCACCTTAAAGAGCGCGATTGAAAAAGGAAGGCTGGGCCATGCCTACTTATTCGCCGGGCCGCGGGGGGTGGGAAAGACTTCTGCCGCGCGCATCCTCGCCAAGGCCATCAATTGCAAAGAGGGCCTGGCGATGGAGCCCTGCTCAAAGTGCTCATCCTGCCTCCAGATCAGCGAGAGTCGCTCTCTTGATGTCATTGAGATAGATGGTGCTTCCAATAGAGGAATTGATGAGATCCGTGTTTTGCGGGAGAACGTTAAGTTCGCGCCCGTAAGCGGTAAGTTTAAGGTTTACATTATTGATGAGGTGCATCAGATAACAGCAGACGGTTTTAATGCGCTGCTTAAGACTCTGGAAGAGCCCCCGCCGTATGTAAAGTTTATCTTTGCTACCACCCATCCGCATAAAGTAATCCCTACAATATTATCCCGTTGCCAGCGTCTGGATTTTCGCCGCATCTCGGCTATGGAAATCTCGGCTCAGCTTGAGAAAATAGCCAAGGCGGAGAATATAAGTATTGATAAGGAAGTGATATTTACCATTGCCAAAAGCAGTGATGGCTCGATGCGCGATGCTGAGAGCGTCCTGGATCAGCTGTTTTCTTTTTCGCAAGGCAAGATTTCTATAAAAGACGTGGTAAGTGTGCTTGGCCTGGTTGAGCAGGAAACACTATTTGCCATAACTGATACTTTGATCCGCAAAGACCCTAAGGCCGCGCTGAGCCTATTGGATAATATCATTGACGGCGGAAAAGATACGGCGGTGTTCTTGAATAATCTCATTGAGCATTTCCGCAATCTCATGGTGGCTAAGGTCACTCGGGGTGATGAGAAGTTGATCGATCTACCCGCTGATATCTGCGAGCGTCTGGTGCGCCAGAGCGAGGCTTTTACGCTGGAAGAAATCGTCGGCGCTTTTAATATCCTGGCCAATACTCAGGAAATGGCTAAAAGGCTTGAATCTATGCGTATACCTTTGGAGATAAATTTAGTGAGGCTCGCGCACGATAAGAAAGGCGCGGCAACAAATATTGCCTCAACTCCGGTTAAAGAAGCACCGCCAGTAGCAAAAGCGCATCCATCGGAACAGCTTAGGATCACTCCTGTTGAGCAGTCTAGATCCGCTCCAGCTGAGCAGCCTAGGATCACACCGGTTGAGGCGCCTCAGGCGATTTCTTTGGATGAGATCAGGATCTCCTGGAAGAACATTATTGATAATTTGGGCAAGGTGAAGATGTCTGTGGCTACCTATCTGAACGAAGGCGAGCCTCTGACTGTACAGGGTGAACTTTTGACAGTGGCTCTTCCTAGGAGTTGTTCTCTACATAAAGAGTCGTTAGAAAAAAGAGAGAACAAAGCGCTGATCGAGAAGATTTTGTTTGAGGTGGTGAGGGTGCCGGTAAGGACGCAGTTTATTCTTTCTGATGATGTAAAATCAAATAACGACCACGAAAGTTCGGCGTTTATCAAGTCTGCACTGGATGCTTTTAACGGCAGAGTGATCAAGGAAGGTTGATGGCTAATTATACTGAATCTATAGAAAAATTAATTGAAAGCCTGATCAGGCTCCCCGGAATAGGCAGGCGCTCTGCCGAGCGTGTTGTCAATTATATTCTTAGTGCTTCAAAAGACGAGATCCGGATTTTGTCTGAAGCCATAACCAAGGTAAAGGAAATTGTGCGTTTCTGCTCGATCTGCAATAATTTGAGCGAAGAGGAGTTATGCCGGATCTGTCAGGATGCGCGTCGCGCCAAAGACACCATCTGTATCGTTGAGAAGCCTAGCGATGTTACTGCCATCGAAAAGGCCGGAGGTTTTGTAGGTGTGTACCATGTGCTCTTAGGTTCTATCTCGCCGCTTGAAGGCCGCGGCCCGCAGGATTTAAAGATTGACGGATTGATGGAGCGCCTAAAACAGAACAATATTAAAGAAGTCATTATTGCCACAGATGCCGATATCGAAGGTGAGACTACGGCGATATATCTATCCAAGCTGATCAAGCCGTTTGGGGTGAAGCTCAGTCGTATCGGCTTTGGGATCCCTGTTGGTTCAAATCTGGAATATGCTGATTCCAGCACTCTTTCAAAAGCGTTAGAAGCCCGCCGCGATATTTAATCCATGATCACTATCACTAACCTTTCGAAAAATTACGGGGCAAAGGTCCTGTTCGAGGATATTTCTCTGGCCATTAACCAGGGGGAAAAGATCGGCCTTATTGGGCCTAACGGTACCGGAAAGACCACTCTTTTTTCTTTGATACTTGGCGAGACTGAGCCGTCAAAAGGCGAGGTCAGGGTGCATAAGGGAGTACATATAGGCTATCTTCCTCAGGAAGCGAGTTTTAAGTCTGAGCACACTGTGTTGGCTGAACTTACCGAAGGCGATGAGCGGATTATGCGTTTAAGAAAAGAAAAAGATGAGCTGGAGGAAAAGAACGAGGCCGGCTCAAAGCATTATGGTGAAGTTTTGCATCAGCTGGAGGTTTTGGGATTTTTTGAGTTGGAGCATAGGGCTGAGAAGATCTTGATGGGGCTCGGTTTTAAAGAACGAGATTTCAATCGAAAAATAACTGAGATGAGCGGTGGGTGGCAGATGCGCACTCTTTTGGCAAAGCTGCTTACTTATCATTATGATCTCTTGCTTCTGGATGAACCCACCAACTATCTGGATTTAAGCGCCGCTTTGTGGCTTAAAGATTATCTTTCGGAATTCCAGGGGACGTTTATCATGATCTCTCATGACCGGTCATTTTTGACCGATGTCACAAATTATACCCTAATACTTGAGCATGGCCGGATTGCCAAGGTTCACGGAAATTACGAGCATTATGAAGAGATAAAGAAAGAAAGGCGTATTCATTTAGAAAAGCAGTTTAAGGAGCAGGAGAAAAAAAAGGAGCAGCTGGAGATTTTTGTCTCGCGGTTCCACGCCCAGCCGAACAAGGCTGCGGCAGTGCGGGCAAAGCGCACAGCGCTTGAGCGCTTGGAAAAGGAGATGGTAGTGGTGCCGCCTGACCCTATGGAGAGCATTGCTCAGTTTAGATTTCCCCAAACCAGGCGCAGCG
This sequence comes from Candidatus Omnitrophota bacterium, assembly GCA_026387455.1. Classification (GTDB taxonomy): domain Bacteria; phylum Omnitrophota; class Gorgyraeia; order Gygaellales; family Profunditerraquicolaceae; genus JAPLLR01. The sequence goes on from JAPLLR010000042.1 coordinate 5,942, forward strand.
GTTATAATATCCTTACTTTAGAGCAGGCCGCTAAAAATTACGGAGAAATCCGGGTTTATAAAGATTTGGATTTTGAGATTTCTCAAGGCGATAAGGCGGTATTGGCCGGTGAAAACGGAGCGGGAAAGTCGACGCTTCTGAAGATTCTTGCCGGGGTGGTGGATATTGATAGCGGTACTCGTATCGTCGGGCATAATGTGGATATCGGGTATTTTTCCCAGACGCGTACTGATGTCTTAAGTTTGGAGAATACTGTATTGCGGGAGGCGTATTCCGCGGCACCCGGTTATATGGCCGAAGAAACTGTTAGGACCATACTGGGCGCGTTTTTATTCTCCGGAGATGACGCGGATAAAAAGGTAAAGGTTCTTTCGGGCGGCGAAAAGAGCCGCTTGATTTTGGCGAAACTTTTGATCGACCCGCCGAACTGCTTATTGTTGGATGAGCCCACCACTCACTTGGATGTGGACGCGGTTGAGGCTTTGGTGCGGGCGTTAAATCAGTATGAAGGAACAATTGTTTTTATCAGTCATGATATTTATTTTGTACAATCAGTGGCTAATACAGTTTTTGAGGTCAAAGACGGCTGTATCAGAAAATTTCCCGGCACATTCGATTATTATTTAAATAAAAAAGACCGGAAAGATGTGACCATCGAGAAAAAGAAGCTGGTGGTCGACCCTGCAAAGCAGAAAATCGAAGAAGATAAGCATAGGGTCAAAGAAGAAGAGAAGAAGCGCAAGGAAGAGGAGAGAAAGCGTAAAGGTCAGAACGCGGTTATCCGCGATCAAATAAACAGGATTATTAAGAAAAAAGAGGCTTTACAGTTGGAAAGCTACGCCAAGGCGCGCGCTCTTTCAGATCCCAAGATTTTCCGCGAGGAAGAAACTGCCCGAGAATACGGCCGGCGCCTGAAAGAGATAGATAAGCTTATCTATGAGCTGGATGAGCAGATAAAAAAGCTTGAAGAACAGATAATTTAGGGTTAAAATACACGCACTATTCCCCCTTAGCTCAGTTGGTAGAGCGAGTGGCTGTTAACCACCAGGTCCGAGGTTCGAGTCCTCGAGGGGGAGCCAATTTGAACGAGAGAGCCCTTTGGCAATTATGTCGAAGGGCTTTCTGTATGTAGGACAAGGAGTTGTGTTATCAAGGGTGCAGTTCGATAGTATATAGTGCAGTAGTTTAGCTCTCTTGAGAGGTGTTTGCTGTAAGTATAAGCGGTGTGCTTTGTTACAAAGTTCTAAAATATGGACGCCTTGAGATAGATAATTGCTGTCGGAGTTCTCGTGCCTGCCGATTTGCTCTTTAATCTGGCTTAATTCTTCCTGCCATTTATCCGTCATCTCATCAAAAAACTCCTCCGAAACCTTAGCGTCAATTTTATCTATGTAAATCTGATGTAGCCTGTTTTCAAGTTTAGTTTTTTGAGCATTTAATATCCCAATGCGTTTTTTATGAAATTCTATCTCTTCGCTATGGCTGCTCAATAAAGCTTTTTTAATTGATTCCAGAATATCATCATCAATATGGATTTTTTTTACAATATCAGCGAATTTTTCCTCTAACACTTTCTCCGGCACCCAAGAATTACCGCATTTGCCCTTAAAGCCTGTGCAGTGATAATAAGTATATTTGCCTTTCTTAATCTCCGCAGTAATGGCGCAGCCACACTTAGCGCATACCATAAGGCCGGTATAAGCAAAATGTCTTTTAGTTTGCTTAGGCCTATTCAGTGCCTCAAATGCCTCTTGCACAGCGTCAAATAGCCCTTTAGATACAAGAGCAGGATGGGAGCCTTGATAGAGTTTGCCATACCACCTAAAAGTGCCGTAATAAATAGGATTATGCAATATGTTATGAATTGCTGCCTTTCCTACTTTACCGCCACGTTTATTTCTTAATCCCTCTTCGTAAGATTGCTTAGTAAGTAAGGCTAAAGAATAATCTCCGGTAGCATACATCCTAAATACTTTTTGCAGAATGGGCGCTCTTTGTTCGTCAATCTCCAAATACTTCATTACCTTGCCGCCATTTTTCGCTTCGCAGTTCGTATAACCAAGTGGCGCAGCAGAGGGGAATATCCCTTGTTCGGCCTTCTCAAGCATACCCTTACGGGTTTCTTCGGAGAGATTGTCTATGTAGTTTTTAGCCATTAAGGCCTTAATACCAAAAATAAACTTTTCGTGAGATTTAGAATCTCGGCTGATTGTTGTATTTTCTTTAACAAGAATAATGCTTAAACTCTGTTGATTAACCAAGTCATCCAAAATTGCAATATCCCTGAAATTCCTTGAAAGCCGGTCTGTTTTTTCGCAGAGGATTGTTTTAGTATCGGTGTCCTTCTTAAGAAACTCAATCATTAAGTTAAAGTTTTCTCTACCGGCACGCTTGGCAGTTTCTACATCAATAAATTCCTTAACTACCTTATAGCCATTCTTTAAGGCGTAATCATTGAGCAGTTTTAGCTGGGAGGGGATAGAGTAGCCTTCCTGTTCTTGTTCCTTACTTGAAACTCTGGCGTAGATGACAGTTTTCATTTATTTAAATTCTTTCTCACAAACATTTCTTTTTGGATAGCGCCGTATATTTCTTGTAAAAACTTGGGGTCTTCAATAATCTTTGATGTTGTAGCTACTAACCCCTCAGTACCACTTTTTTTAAGAAAAGTTATTCTCTCCTTAACTTGATCCTCTCCAAATTGCTCTATGGTTGCGGTTACTTCATAACGATAGTAAGTCCACCAACCTTTATCTTTTTCTCCAGTTTCCCCCTGTATTACACCTGCTTTATAATCAGTACTCTTGATAACATATCCTTTATCTTGTAAAACCTGTAATGTCGCTTTAAATGCATCATCAAAGTTGCCTTCTAATTCTTTTGCTTCAATGCTTCTTCTTTGTAGTGTAGAGAGTGTAGAGAGAGATTCTGTTGCGCAACCACTCAAAAATAATCCTATAACTAAAAGCAATAAAATCTTTTTCATTTTTCTCTCTACTAAAATGCAGAAGACCTATAACTAAAATCTTTGACTATGTTATTCTCGCTAAACTCTATCATTAAAGTAAATGTTTTTGCGGAGGTAGTAGCTTTGCTACCTGACCCTCCGGCTATTAAAATAGTTCCATATACATCTGAAGTTCCGGTCTCTACCGAAGCCTTATCGTATGTCCACACTTCATTACCGCTTTTATTCTTGGTAACTATGTTAGGCGCACCGAATACCTCTAAAATTTCATTTTGAGTAGTCTGGCCTTTGATTATCTTTGTCTTAGCCATTCCCGGAGTTAAATTGCCCTTTTGAACAGGCTGAACGCTGGCACAACCACAAATGAATATGATAGGCAAGATCAAGAATATAACTTTAATTTTCATCATTAGTCACCCCCAGGACTCTATAAACTTCTCCGCTTCTTTTCTAACAATTTCTTTATGTGGTATTCTTGTATCTTATGCGGCTTTGTTTGGCCATTAAGCCATCTATTTACCGTGCAAAAAGAAACGCCCAGCATTTCTGCAAGGCGTTCTTGGGTTATCCTATTTTTTAGCCTGTATTCTTCTAATTCTTTAATCAAATCCATAATGCCATCCTCAATAGCAATATAGCACTTTATATCAACCTGTCAAGATAAATCCGGCCTTATCTATATGTCCTTTTCTCTAAGACTATTCGCTCAACCTTATCTAACCTTTCATCAATATCCTCAAGCTCTATGCTTTTTAAGACGTGGGTAATAATATCATTACAGGCCAAGCGCCTGACTTCTTCTCTTTGGGCATCAGTTAGCTTAATCAATTCCTCAACCGCCTTTGTAATTGCAGCCTTAAGCCTATCTAAAGCGCTTTTAATAACTTCATCCCTTTGGCGTTTCAATTCTGTCTTGAAGTTTTTATCTTTAAGCCACTTATAAAGGGTGCCTCTGCTTACTTTGCCCCTCTGAGAGGCCTCTTCAATAGAAGAAGAGGCAATTATCTGGGATATAGCTAGCATTTGCCGGGTTGTTAACTTTATTTCTTCTGACATATTTACTCCCTAAATTTGTTAAAATTTGACTTATTTCGTTTACTTATCTTTGGTTTCTTCAATTTTTATTCCTTTTTTTCTTAGCATCTCATCCCACTTTTCACCCTTCTTTATAAACTCTTGTATGTATTCGTTTACTGCCGGAGAAACCGTTATTTCTTTACTTTCAAATTGAGCTGAGTTAAGAATATACTTCCAGAGCCCGGCAATTGTGCTTATAAACATCTCATTGTTTTCTTCTCTGTCGTCAATTTCCATATTTCTTTCTACTTTTTTCAACCTTCTTTTAATATCCATTGGGATAGTCTCCTTATAAGTTTTCTCTACCGCCTTGTTTATATTATCCTGCCTTTATTCTGCTATCGTTTTCTTGCAACGTGCCGTAATGCTTTTTAATGCCACTCTTTGCCAAAAATCATTAACTCAACTAAGGTTTCCTGCCATAGCTATGGCCTTCTTAGCTCCTATGCCTTTTCTGTTTGGATTCTTGCCAAAGCGATAGGGAAGAAGAGGGCAGTCATTAATATCGCATCTTCTTACCTCTGAGGGCTGGCCACTTGAGCAATCAAGGCATTTTGCCCGTATCGCCTTAATTGGTGTCAATGGTTTCATCGTATCTCCTTTCTCAAGATTAACTTTACTTTATAAAGCGCATCGCTTTACTTTTTAAATAACTTTAGTTTATTTCTTTAGGTTGCCGCTTTACTTTTTAAAGAGCTTTATTCTTAATTGTTTTTTAAAAACCTCTTTACTTCTTAAAGATATATATATTATGCCAGTATTTATAGCCTAAATAGTGTAGCTCTTATAATAGAAGTCTTTGTATTGGCCAATGAACTTATAGACCGTAACTCCGCCAAATAAGCCACCTGGTGTAATTCTTTCTATCCACCTATCCTTTATTAACTCTTTAAAGGCTTTACTAATTGTTCTTGAGCTAAGCATATCTTTTATTTCAGAGTAGGCCAGAGTTACCTCGCTAAGAGTTTTGTAGTTGAATTTAGCCCTTAAATAAATATAAACTAACTTCGCTGAGCTTGATAGTTTGCGCCATTCAGGGTCTTTTAATAAATCTCTTCTTATCATCACAAAGGGGGGAGCTTTATGTTTCTGTTTGCTCATATTTTTTCTCCATTTTTTCAGTCAATTCTTCTATTTTTTTAACAACCGCTTCTTTAATCAGTTCTGCTGTTTCCTTATTTATCGGGTAAAAGGTTTGAATTTCACGGCCATTAGGAAGTTGTTTTGAAGGGAATAAAAGCCTGTAATCGCTGCCGTCTGGACGGGTATAAACGGCAATGCTGTTTAATGAAAGTTTGTTGTCGAAAACAACGCTGGCAAAACCAATTAGGCCTTTTTCGTTAGGGCGTAGGGGATAGAAGGATACTTCGCTTATCGTTACTTTGTCCATTTTCAGCTAACTTCCTTTCATCATCATCAGACCACTGCTTTAAGGTTGTGAAAAATCCGTTAAGATTCTGGCAAATCTCCGCATATTCCTCTTCGGAGATAGGTTTGTCATACAGTTTTGACCATTCTTGAATTTGCTGTTGTTTAGTTAAGGCATCCAAAATAAAAACTCCTATTAGTTTTTTTAACTTCTAATAGGAGTTTATATTATAAAAGTGTATTTGTCAGAGGACGAAAATGTTACTACTTTTGCGTCCTAATAGATTTCACTTTTTTTGATATTCTATAAGCTTTTTTCCTTTGACTTTCGTTATCTTCATCCCTGCCAATAAATGGGGCAATTTTTTTCCTTATTTCTTTTCTTTTAACCCCCAGATTTTCCAAAACATAATATTGATATGTTAAATTTAAACTCGCTAAACGAGGCTTCTCATTTTTAATCTTATACGCCTTCCTTAATCGCCTTAGATAATCCTTGATTTGTACTATCACAAAACCGATTGGCTTTTTAGGATCAACCTTAATGATAGCCTTATCAGGCAATCTGAATTCCTGATAAGCATTTTTCCTTTTCAAACGTTTAAGATCTTTAGGGGATTCAAGAATCTTCAAGTCAACCAGGCTCGGATTCTCAAATTCAACACCCCAATCGAATACCTGTTGCTTTAACATCCTACTAAAAGCAATAACAAAATCGTTCGGAACCCTCTCCTTGCAATTAGGGTTTATAAGTGGGTAAAAACCGTATTTCAAATTTATGCCTACTTCATTCGCCATATGCTTAGAACTCTTTAATTCTTCTGGCTGACGATTATAATCCGCCTTATATTCTGATAAATGTATGAGCCAACGCCAAGCTACAGTCGCCTCTTTGCGTATTAGTTTATCTCTTTTTACATTTTCAACAATCGCCACTTTTTCATCACCTCTTCAAATAATATTATAACTCTTTTATATTGCCACTTCCAGCAATTCGTGGTATAAAAACTCTTGAGGAATCTCCGATAAAACAGTTCTATATTCGTTGATAAAGGGGAGTTAATTAAAAAGCCTTGCTATTTAATATAGTGGGGCTTTTTAATTATATTGCATAAGGTTTATGTTCGATATATAATAACATTTGTTGTAAGAAAATAAGGGGAGGTCGTATAACGGCCTGAGAGTTTCGCTTAACCAGCGAATTACCCTGATAACCTGATCTGGATAATGCCAGCGGAGGGAAAGGAGTAAATAAATGAGACCCTTATGCATGTGGCATAAGGGTTTTTTATTTGTAAGTTAATAAGGAGGAGCTATGAGATTAGATGAAATAAAAATTTCTCGGGCTATTATTGAATCATACACCGAGAAGCTCGTGAAAGCACTGGATGTTGATGTGGCGATTGTTGGCGGAGGCCCCGCAGGTATGGTTTGTGGGTATTATTTAGCAAAAGCCGGTAAGCGGGTTGTGCTGTTTGAGAGGAAACTTTCAATCGGTGGCGGTATGTGGGGCGGTTGGATAATGTTTTATGAAATAGTGTTTATGGAATCAGCTAAAAAAATACTGGATGAGTTTGGGATCAAAGTAAGACAATATGATAAGGGCTATTATTTATCTGATTCCATTGAAACAGTGTCTACTATTTGCTCTAAAGCAGTAAAAATTGGTCTCAAGATTTTTAATCTTCTGAGCGTTGAAGATGTAATGATACGGGAGAAAAGAGTTTGTGGTTTAGTACTGAATTGGACTGCGGTTGAGATGGCTAATTTACATGTTGATCCCATTACAATGCGAGCAAAGTTTGTAGTAGATGCTACAGGTCATCCTGCTGAGGTGGCACGAATTATTGAGAGAAAATCTGGGATTCGGTTGAAGACGAAATCGGGTAAGCTTATGGGAGAGCAATCGATGTGGGCTGAGGTTGGCGAGGATGCAATTGTAAGAAATTCTAAAGAGGTGTGTCCGGGTTTTTATGTGTGTGGGATGTGTGCCAACGCTGTCTTCGGCGGTCCTCGAATGGGGCCTATATTTGGTGGGATGTTGTTATCTGGGAGGAAAATCGCAAAGAATATAATTAGTAAGATATAGCTCAGCTATTCCCGTTCTTTAAAAGCTATAGGGAGACTTATTCCTATAGAATTATGCGAGGGACAAAATTAACCCTCTGTGATAGAATATCTACCTGACGGTAGGCAGGTATCGCAGAGGTTTTTCTACTTTATAAGGAGATTAATGGCGGCATTTATCGCATCGTTTTTATTTGTACTTTTGGCAGAGATGGGGGATAAGACCCAGCTTTTGGCCATGGCTTTTGCTACCCGTTACAGTGCGCAGAAGGTGCTTATCGCGGTATTTCTGGCTACAGCAATAAATCACGCTCTTGCGGTACTGGTAGGGCGTTTTCTGACAACCGTAGTTCCGCTAGATGTGATTTCTTTTATCGCGGCGCTATCTTTTATAATCTTTGGGTTATGGACTATCCGGGGAGATAAACTTGAAGGGGAAGACAAGAAGGCAAGCCGCTTTGGGCCCATTATTACCGTGGGTATAGCATTTTTCTTGGCTGAAATGGGAGATAAGACTCAGCTTGCTACAATAGCCCTGGCTGTTCAGTATCGGAATATGCTTAGCGTGCTTATGGGTACGACTCTTGCCATGGTCGCGGCAGATGCCGTAGGAATAGGTATAGGGATTGTGTTAAAGAAGCATATCCCTGAGAGAACTATCAAGTGGGTTTCTGCAAGTATATTTGCGCTGTTCGGGTTCCTTGGAGTTTATAAGTCGTTGTCCGCGCGCCTTAGTGTCATACATACCTCTTTGGCCATTCTATTGATAGGGGTTTTCACTATCCTTGCTGCCTGTCGTCTTGTCAAGCTGTCTGACAAAGCTCCCTTAAAAGTTTGAATTTATCGAATATTTAGGGTATGATATTGCATATGTTCAATCCCGTCATAACAATTCCCTCTCAGTATCAGGAAGAATTCTTTCACAAGCAGGCCAAACTGATTAAAAGCAGGGTCATGCTTCTGTGCATTCTGATCTTAGCTATTTATTTCGGCTCAATATTTGCAACTTGGTTGAGTGGGTCAATCGACTTCTCTCCGCAAGAGACTCCTGTGGCAGTGTTGCTAGTTATTACTTGCACATTGATTCTGTATGTCAACCATAAATCCGCTACGATTTCACTCACTAAACTAAACGCCTGCGTATTTACAGCCCTCATTCTTTTTCTTCTGACTAAGCTGAGCATAATTTACTATCAGTTCGCCGATAGCGCTTCCAGTTTGTATCTTCTTACTCTTTTTCTAATTTCTTTTACTATACCCTGGCGGGTAAGAGATGTTCTGGTTGTTAGTCTTATGCATTGCCTTGCCTACATTTATTTATTTTTGTATTTTAGTAATTTTGCGCTTTTACGGCAAAGGGGAGCGTTGGATGTTGATTCTTTTAGCGATGGGCTTATACTTCTGGGTATAGGTTTAGCATTTTGCTTGGTGATGCGTCGAAAAGAATACCGCAGGGAGGTAGAGAATTTTGTGCTCTTAAAAGAAGTGGAAGAGAAGAATGACCAGATGCGCCGGGAGCTGGAGCTGGCTACTCGGATCCACAAAACTCTAATTCCTAAGTCTATGAGCACTGACCTGGTAGATGTGGCGGTGATGTATCTGCCCATGTATTACATAGGGGGAGATTACGCGAAGTTTCATTTTGTAGATAAGGATAAGCTTATTTTTATCATCTGTGACATTACCGGTCATGGCGTATCCGCGGCTCTTTTGGTCAATAGAATCCACGCGGAGTTTGAGCGTATGGCGCACGAGGGGAAAGATCCGGGCACATTACTTAAGGAGCTGAATGATTTCATTGTCGAGGATTTTAAAGGAATAAATATGTATTTGTCAGCTTTCTGCTGCGAGCTTGATTTTAAGGAAAAGTCGGTCACTTTTTCTAACCACGGCCATCCGCCCCAGTATATGTACAAAGTTACTGATTCGGTCGTCAATCTTCTTGAGTCGCAGGCCAGCCTCATGGGCATACCCCTTGCCGATGACGGTGTGTATCAGCGAACAGTTGGGTTTAATAACGGCGACCGCATCCTGCTTTTTACCGATGGAGTGATCGAGGCAAGGGGTGCGGACGGCAGTGAGTTCGGCCAGGAGAGGCTTGAAAATTATATCCGTAAGAATCATGGCCTGGATGTGGATTATTTTAACCGGCAGCTTTATGATGAGCTGCGCGCTTTCAGGCATAATCCCTTTGAAGATGATATTTTTATTGTCAATATCCGCATAAAATAAATAGTTTATAATGCTTAAGATTATTGTTTATCTGATTGCACCTGTTTTAGTGATAACTTGCGCCTTTGCCGAAGCGGCTCCTTGGCAAAAAGGGGCTTTTTCGGAATATGTAAACGGTGACGGCAGTACTCTTCAGCAAGCGGTGACCATTACTAAACCAGGCGACCTTTTGCCCTGTAGTTTCGGTACTTGTTTTGACGAGGAGTTTTCTAAGATTGTGCGTGAGGAGCATAGGTATTTGGAGGACACCTTTGGAACAGAGGGCGTGGATTGGCAGGTAACAGGTGAGACGGACATGGAAGTTGATATTGACCTTAACGATAAATTTTACGACAAGATCGCTATCAAATTATTGCCTTCCCAGGAGAAAAAAATAATCTACTTCGATATCACCGTGCCTTATAAGTTAATAAGCTAAAACTTGATGAAGTTAACAATAAAAGCCCGTCCGGAAGATTTTCTGGTCACAGAGATCGCTTCGATACTATTTGCTTCCAAGGGAGCTTTTGGTGTCTATCTTCTTAAGAAAAGCGGATGGAATACTGTTGAGCTTATCCGGGAGTTGTCCCGTAAGTTAAACCTGCCCCGGGAATTATTTTCCTATGGCGGCAGAAAAGACCGGTATAGCCAATCCACACAGTATATCACTGTTAAAAGCCCGAAGCGCCTGGAATTGAGAGAGGATAAATATTCTCTGAAATTCCTCGGGTTTATGAATCGCCCTATGGGCCCGGACCTGATCGAGGGCAACAGCTTTGAGGTGGTGGTGCGCAAGTTAAGCGCGAAAGGTGCACTCGATGCGCGTGCGCAAGCTGAGGCAGTAGCCAGCGAAGGCTTTCCTAACTATTTTGATGATCAGCGTTTTGGAAGCTTTGATGAACGGCAGGGCTTCCTGGCTCAGAAATTATTAAGGGGGGAATTTAACGGCGCGCTCAAGATCTATCTGACTTCGGTTAATGCTTCAAATGCCGCGCAAGAGCGCAGGCGTAAGCAGTATTTTTTTGAGCACTGGCGAGATTGGGCTAAATGCTTTTCTCAGGCAAAGACAATATGTGAAAGAGAATGTTTCGCATATTTGGTCGATAATCCGACAGGCTTTACTGAACTCCTTAGAAAGATCCCCGCAGAAGAGCTGGCTACTTATTTTTCTGCCTATCAGGCGCATTTATGGAATGATTTATTAAGAAGGTTGATCACTTCTATTCCAGAATCCCCTTTTAAAACATACCCCGGAATTGCCGGTGATTATCTTTTTTATATTGGTAAGAACGAGTCTATAGAGAATTTGATTCTGGATACTTCCGGGGCTAAATTTAGAAGTCAGGATAAGTTAATTGAATCTCTTTATCATGAGGTCTTGGTTGCTAACGGCATAAAACAGGCGATGTTTAATAAGCTTAAAACCCGCCAGGCATTTTTTAAGTCGTTCTCGCGCAAAGCTGTAGTAATACCTGAAGATTTTAGTTTTGAGGTTCATTCTGATGAGTTGTATCCTGGCAAAAAAAAGTTTATTTTGAAATTCCGGCTACCCCGGGGCAGCTTTGCCACCATGTTGGTCAAGAGCCTTTTTAGCTAAAATTATATTGTAGCAGGGTGATCTTTAGGGTAGAATTATCGGTATGCGTAAATTATCAATAATCTTTATTTTTGCTGTTTTTGTCATCAGCTTATCCGGGCTCAAAATGAGTTCTGGTTTAAAACCAGAGTTACTTTTGAAGAAGAGTTGACGAAGGATATAGAGTGGTATAGAATAGGGGCTCAAAAATAAAAGGGAGGG
>JAPLLR010000048.1 GCA_026387455.1 Candidatus Omnitrophota bacterium
GTATATTGATGGATCTTAGTCATTGCCGCGATGATCTCTTTGGGGCCACAGGCATACCCCACGCGCCATCCGGTCATAGCATAGCTCTTGGAAAAACCGTCCAGATAAAGAGTGTTATTTTTTGCCCCCGACAATGCCGCAAAATGGGTATGGTTAAAATCGTAAGTAAGGTCTCCGTAGACTTCATCCGAAATGCAAATAATTTTATGCTTCAGAAGAATCCTGTTGATCTCTTCCAACTCTTTCTTTTTATAAGAAACCCCCAAAGGATTGGAAGGATAATTGAGCAACAACGCCTTGGTCTTCTTATCAATGTACTTCTCCAGCAATTTGGGGGTGAGCTTAAAGCCGGTCTTTTTCATATCTATGAATACAGGCATTCCTCCTGCCAGCTCTGTCATCGGGCCGTAAGAAACATAGCAAGGTGTGGGAATCAAAATCTTATCTCCGGGATTAATCAGTGAACGCATCGCCAGATCCACTCCCTCACTCACGCCTACGGTAATGAGTATCTCTTCATCAGGATCATACCCTAAGCCGCATTTATCTTTTAAATAACGAGCAATAGAAAGGCGCAGCTTATAAAGGCCCTTATTTGAGGTATATGAGGTAAAGCCCTGCTCCAGAGATGTTATCCCTGCCTCGCGGACTTGCCAGGGAGTGACAAAATCCGGCTCTCCCACTCCGAGGGAAATAACCTCCTTCATGCCGAGCACCAGGTCAAAAAATGCCCGGATACCGCTGGGCTGCATCTCTTGTACTTTCTTTGAAATTAAATTCTGCATTTTAATACGAAATCGCTATCCTTTTGTTTGCTTCTTTGTGTTTCAAGATCACACCGTCTTCTTTGTATTTCTTCAGCATAAAGTGCGTCGCCGTGCCACGCACGTTCTCTAAACATGACAATTTCTCCGCCACAAAATTAGCCACCATTTGAATATTCTTACCCTCTACCACCAGCAAAAGATCATAGGTCCCGGAAAGCAGATAGCAACTGGCGACTTCCGGAAAGGAATAAATACGCTCAGCTATCCTATCAAAACCAACATCTTTCTGAGGAGTAATCTTCACCTCGATGATCGCGCGAACACTGAATTCTTCGCTCTTAAGCAACCCCTTGTTGATTACCGCTTTATATTTTAAGATGACCCCATCTTTTTCTAATCTTTTTATCGCAATCCTTACATCCTGCGGCTTCTTCTTCAGCATCTTAGCGATATCTTCAGGAGAGGTGCGCGCGTCTTTTTCCAGTATCTCTAATATTTCTTCCATTTTTCCTCCTTGTGCAGAAAGCGCACACCGGCCACTCAAATAAGGCCGGGTGGCTTCTTATAGGTGGCAGATTTTCGGCCCTTGCCTCTTATGCTCAGACCGTTGCATCATCATTTTTACTTTATTGACCGTCTTTTGCGGCAATACCTGCTTTTTCTTATCGGCAAAGCGCTGCAAAATATCGTCCAAATTGTTATAAGTAATACCCATTTCTCCTTCATCAGTCTGTCCCGGCCAAAGCCCGGCAGTCGGCGGCTTAAGAATGATATGCTGCGGAATATTCAACTCTTTAGCCAATTTACGCACGTCGCGCTTTAAGAGGCTGGCAATAGGCAATATATCCACGCCTCCGTCGCCATACTTAGTAAAATAACCGGCCATTAGCTCAGATTTATTTCCTGTTCCACTAACCATATAATTAAATTTATTGGCGAAATAATACAGAGCCAGCATCCGTAGGCGCGGCCGCAAATTTGCCTTAGGCAGAGTCCCGGCAGAAGGTAGAATCTTTAACAAAGTGTCATATGCGCGGGTCAAATCTACAAGCTTAGTCTTTATTCCTAACTGGCGTACGATGATCCTGGCATCAACTAAGTCCTGCGGCTGGCTGTGGCAGGGCATAAAAAGTCCCAACACCTTATCTTTACCAACCGCTTCCTTAGCTAAAGCCGCTACCACGCAAGAGTCAATACCCCCGGAAAGGCCCAAAACAACGCCTTTTGATCCGGAATCCTTGACCTGCTGCCTGATCCAGCTTACAATTTTACTCTTCATAGATTCAACTTTATTAGTGAATTATATACCATCAACACCATACAATCAAGGACATAATCCAAGCTGAATCAATCTGATCAAAAAGTTATTAAAACCTAGCCCCTAGCTATAGAAAGGATCTTATATCTAAGTATTCCGGCGGGGATCTTAATCTCAACTACATCGCCGACTTTGTGATTCAAAAGACCGCTGCCAACGGGAGAGGCAATTGAGATCTTATTTTGAACGTAATCCGCTTCTTCGCCTGAGACCAGCATATACTCAAGCTCCTCATCGGTATCCATATCTTTAAGCTTCACGATAGCTCCGATCAGGACCTCATCACTTGAAATATCATGATCGTCTAGAATGTGAGCCCCCGCCAACTTATTCTCTAGTTCCGCAATACGCTTCTCATTCATACCCTGCGCATCTTTTGCCGCGTCATACTCGGCGTTTTCCGAAATATCTCCCTGAGCACGGGCAGCTCCGATCGCCTTAGACAGCTCGCGGCGCTTGACGGTTTTTAGATGCTCTAGATCTTCCATTAACTTCTGATAGCCCTTCTTTGTCAGATATATTTCGCCCATATCTATTTTCCTTTATTTGGACTTGATTGCCGCTACCTTAATAAAATCAGCCGCGTCTTCCAGCTTATCAGTTACCCCTTCCAAATAACCCGCCAGCTCATAACTCAACAAGAGACTTGTCGGCTCAAGCTTTACGTGAATAATTGACTCAATAAGTTGCTGCTTTTGCTCATCCGCTTCATGCTCAAGGCGGTCGATCTCTTCACAGTCAAGAAGTACTTTCTGCAAATCATTCTTACCCAAGCCACCGATAGCTTCTTTTAACTTGGTCACAGACTTAAGGATGACTTCCGTGGCAGTAGAAATATTCTTAAGAATATTATCCGGCAACCTTTCTTCAATGAACCCGAGGATTTGCGCCGCGCCTTTTGTCCAATCCGCGATCTTATCAAGCGTCCTGACAAAATGCATTAGATCCTCTCTATCAGGCGGTACCAATAGGCTTTCGGAAAGCTCCTTTACCATTTTCGAGCGTATCAGATCAGCCTCGTGCTCCCCATCCTTCACCTTATCAATAGCGATAGCCTTAGCGCTCAAATCACCTTTTACAAAAGCGCGCACTGCCTCGACAAAACACTCCACGGTCCTATAAGTCACATCTACATGCTTTTGGGCATCCTGAATAATATGCTGCTCTTCTGCCATACCCAACCAACCTAAAATATTCCTCATTTCTCTCATCTTAGCCTCCCGTTTTTACAAATAATAGGATCCCTTTTAAAACCAGAAAACTGATCACCCCGGAAATAAATGGCGTAGCCAGCCAGCAGATAATAATCTCCTTCATAATATGCAGGTTAACCACGCGTACCCCCCTGACTAACCCCACTCCAAAAATAGCCCCTACAATAGAATGGCTCGTAGACACCGGTATGCCAAATAGCGTATAGACATGGACATTGATCGCGCTGGCAAGCTGCGCGGAAAATGCCATTATCGGCAATAGGTTCGTAATCTCCGAACCTATTGTTTCAATCACTTTGTAACCCCAGGTCATAACACCTAATACTATAGCCAAACCTCCTATGATTAAGCTGGTATTTACCGAAATTATCCTTGCCCCCGCGATAACCCCCACGGAATTAGCCACATCATTCGCCCCCCAGGAATAGGCCATGTAACAACCGCTGGTAATTATTAAAATAGTCATAACCACCCTTAAATGCTTACGCGGTATGATCCGGTAAAGAATATTCTTAAAAAGACGATAGAATATGTAACCCAAAACTGCAGCACCAACCGGCGTAAAAATCCAGCAGATAAAAATATCCCCAAGGACAAGCCATTTTACCGGGGCTCCTATGGCCAAGCCCGCTCCCGCGACAGCCCCCACAATAGAATGACTCGTAGAAATAGGCATCTTCCAGTAAGTTGCTAAAACCACCCAGGCGCAAGCTGCAAAAGAAGCTACAAGAGCAATATATAAAGATATATCCTTGGCTAAGGTGTCCAGAGGGACAACGCCCTTGCCGATAGTCTTAATCACATTAGCCCCCTGAAAATACGCCCCCAGGAAACCGAAAATCACAATCAGGACTATAGCCCGGCGCAGAGTAATAACTTTTGAGCCAACGGCAGTCCCCAGAGAATTTGCGGCGTCATTGGCTCCGATGGACCAGCCAACAGCAATACCCATTATTAAAGTAATACTGACTAATAAAAACATGAATTACTTTCCTTTACAGACATTCACACAGACTCCGCAGATATATTGATCGACGAGTTTTTGTTTCTGGAATTCCTTTAGCTTTTCCAAACACTTGATGCGGTCAAAACTTGCAGAGTCATCCTTAATCGCCTTAGCCGGGCAGGCTGAAACGCAAAGCCTGCAGGTATTACAACTATTTCTTACCGGCTTATCCAGCTTTAACGGCATATCCGTAAGTATAGTAGCCAAACGGAACTGGCTGCCCAGTTTCTTACTCACCAAAAGATTGTTCCTGCCTATCCAGCCAAGACCGGACAAAACTCCCAAATGCCGGTGGGATAGGTGTGCTGTCTGATTCTCCCAGTCCACAATAATAGAAGCCGGAATTTGCAAAGCTCGGAAACCTTTACTCTGAATATAATTACTCACCTTGAGCGCGGACTGATCCAAAAAAGCATTCACTGTACGATAATGATGAAAATAAAGCCTAGTAGGAGCGCTAGTGATTTCTTCCAGGATACTTGAGGAAAGCCTGACACCTAAACATACTGCCATATCTAGCTTTTCTAAGACATCCTTAGAAACCTTGATGTGCTCTTTTATGCCGGATATATCCCCAACCCCAAAAAGCTCTATGCCTAAACCCTGGCAGTATTTTTTAAGCGAATTATACGCGATGACCTTACTCATTTTCCTGACTTTCTTAAAATAACCATCAACATCGAGATTGCCGCGGGAGTGACTCCTGAAATGCGCGAGGCCTGCCCTAAATTCATCGGCTTAAACTTCTCCAGCTTCTCCCTTATCTCGCGGGAAAGGCTTAATAGATTTTTATAATCCAAATCCTCAGGTAACCGGATCTTCTCCAGATTCTTAAACCTCTCTACATCCTTAAGCTGCCTCTGAATGAACCCTGAATATTTTACCTCTATTTCAATCTGGCGCAAAGAAGATTCTGGGATATCTAAACAGCCGTAATCAATACCCTGCAAGTCGGCATAACAAACCTGCGGCCTCTTCAACAGCTCAACAAGCGTCGTATCTTTCTTAAGCCGAGCAGTGCCCAGCGACTCCAGCCATTCATTGATCAGCTTATCCGGCTTTATGCGCGTTATACCCAAATAACGCCTACCTTCTTCTATCGCTTTCTCTTTCTCCATAACTCGCTTATATTTTTCTTCGCCCAAAAGCCCGACATTATACCCTATTTTACATAAGCGCAAATCCGCATTGTCCTCCCGTAAAATCAGGCGGTATTCCACGCGCGAAGTGAACATCCGGTACGGCTCATTGGTCCCTTTTGTGGTCAGGTCGTCAATGAGGACGCCGATATAGCTGCTGGAACGATCCAGAATCAACGGCTCTTTACCTTTTAGGCGCAAACCCGCATTGATTCCCGCGACCAAGCCCTGCGCTGCCGCCTCTTCATAACCGGTTGTGCCATTGATCTGTCCGGCCAAATATAGATTCTTAATCAATTTAGTCTCTAAGGTTAGATTTAGCTGCGTAGGTTCAACCACTGAATGTTCGATCCCGTAGCCAAAACGGATAACTTTGGCATTCTCTAACCCTTCGATGGAATGGATCAAATCCAGCTGCACATCTTCAGGCAGGCTGGTAGATATTCCGTTAGGATATATTTCGTTTGAATCCAGACCCTGCGGCTCAAGGAATATCTGGTGCCTCTCCTTGTCGGCGAATTTTACGATTTTATCTTCAATAGACGGGCAATAGCGCACACCCGTAGACTTAATCAATCCGGCGTAAAGTGGAGAACGGTCAAGGTTATCGCGGATGATCTTATGAGTACACGGATTAGTATAGGTAATATAACAGGGAACCTGCTCCTGTGCCAGGCGAGGTGTAAAAAACGAGAAAAGCTTTGGCGGTTTATCCCCCTCCTGGATAATAAGCTTTGAGAAATCTATCGAATTCTTATCCAAACGAGGGCAAGTACCGGTTTTAAAACGCAAAAGGTTAAAATTTAATTCTTTAAGATTTTGAGCCAGACTTACAGAAGCAGGTTCATTGATGCGGCCTCCGGGGTGGTGATTTAAACCGACATGAATCAGGCCGTCCAAAAAGGTTCCGGCACAGATAATCACGCAGGAAGCGGTGATTCTCTCGTTATCCTGTGTCAGGACCCCGCGTGCCCGACCGCCTTCTACTATTAATTCTTTTACCTGCGCCTCTTTTACGCTTAAGCCATTAGTTATTCCGGCAAGCTCCACCATGTAACGGTTATACTGATACATATCTATCTGGGCACGCGATGACTGCACTGCCGCGCCCTTGGAAGCATTAAGAATCCGAAACTGTATCCCACAGGCATCTGCCGCTAAACCCATTTCACCGCCCAAAGCATCGATCTCCTTGACCAGCTGGCCCTTGCCCACGCCTCCGATAGCCGGATTACAGCTCATAGCACCTATGGTGCTCTTATCAAGTGTCAGCATCAGGGTCTTACAGCCCAAGCGCGCACTTGACAACGCCGCTTCTATGCCGGCGTGGCCTGCACCAACCACTATAATATCGAAATCATTCATTTTGCGAAATTTTTCAGGAGGGGCATAATATCTGTTCCGTTGATCTGACCGATGGAACCGAGCTTTGCGGCTTTCTCAGAAAAGCTCATCGAGCCGTCAGGCAATATACTCCCCCCACAGACCAGTAAAGGAACAGGGTCTGCGGTGTGAGCCCTGGCTTTGCAGCTGGTAGAGTGGTCCGCGGTCACCGCGATGATCGCGTTTTCCAGATCCAGACCCGCCAGCAAGGGACCAAAGAAATGCTTGTCGATGGCTTCGATCACTTCAATTTTGCGCTTACAATCTCCGTCATGCGAGGGGTCATCCGGGCCCTTAATATGGATATACAGTCCGTCAAAACTCTTGATGCACTCAACTGCCAGCTTCCCCCATACCGGATAATCCACATCAAAGTGGCCGCTCGGCTGCGGCACATCAATGACTTCTATACCGGTCAAAAGAGCGATTCCCTTCTCTACCGGCATCTGCACAAAGGAAGCGAATTTAAGGCCGAAGTTCTTTTCTACGGAAGGAAATTTCGGTAAAGAATCTCCGGCATCGCGAGTCAAAATAAGATTACCGGGAAGCTTTCCCTCTGAGATCCTTTTTTTATTCAGCGCTGAATCATTTAAGACCTTGCTAGACTTAGTGATAAACTCATTTAAAAGATCTGCTGACTCCTGGGCCTCGATAGAATCCTCATGGCCGGGCATGGGCATGGAGTCTACGACTTTATTTTCGAAACTAGCTTTGGCTATCCCGAATACGCCCTGCCTGACATAAGCCGGGTCAGTGTTGGTAATCCAGCCGGACAACTTCGTTCGCACGCCGCGAATGACCAGTATGCCGCGGTGTCCGATAGTACTCTTAAACTCGAAAGTGGCACTACTTAAAGTCACCTTTTGATTTATCTCTTTGGCGAGCATTGCCGCCTCATCGGTCGCCAAGCCTCTATCTACCCGCCGATCAAGTATAGTGCGGCCGTCGTCAGCAGCCGTGGCAAAATTAACCCGCAAAGCCACATCCCCGTCGTTAACGTTTAAACCTTCGGCAAAAGATTCCAGCGGCCCTCGGCCGGTATAATACTTAGCCGCGTCATACCCGAGCAAACTAATCACTGCGATGTCGGATTCAGGAGCAATACCCTTTGCCACCGGATAAACCACGCCGGTTATACCTCTCTGCGCAAGCCGATCCATATTAGGCGTAACTGCCGCCTCAAGAGGAGTCTTGCCTTTAAACTCTTTTAAAGGCAGGTCCCCCAAACCATCCAGCACCACATAAAGTATTTTCTTCATAAATTCTTAACAGCCTATTTAGCGTTTAGCCCGTTTGTCAAATTTTCTGACAAACGGGCTAACCGGTTTACCTATATATATCAGGGCTCTAACACTTTGAATAGCCGCAGGCCTGGCATTTAACACAGCCTTCTTCGTGGCGCAGGGCTCCTCCGCAATCAGGACACATTCCCACGATATCGCCCAGGTCATTTAGATCCGCCACAGCTGACTCATCAAAGCTAGAATGTTTCATCGCTGCCTGCGATATCTCAATAGTGGCACTCACCGGACTGACGTTCACCAGACGCTTCTCCACCACCCGCGCGATAGCATCAGCGCAA
Source organism: Candidatus Omnitrophota bacterium (assembly GCA_026387455.1). Taxonomy (GTDB): domain Bacteria; phylum Omnitrophota; class Gorgyraeia; order Gygaellales; family Profunditerraquicolaceae; genus JAPLLR01. The sequence continues at coordinate 8,410 of JAPLLR010000048.1, forward strand.
GAAAATATCCTCTGGCCCTTTTCCCAACTAGGAGAGGGACAGCGAATATTACGCAGCTGCTCAATTATAGACTTGACTTCAATCCCAGAGCGAAATCCCAATGAAACCAGACGGCCTAAAGCCTCAAGCTGGCTGGCTGCACATCCACCGGCCTTACCCATCTGGGTAAAAAGCTCAAAAGGCTTACCCTCTTCATCCACATTAATAGTGATATAAAGATTCCCACACCCCGTAGCCACCTTAGTTGTGGTTCCGATAGTAACCTCCGGACGCGGCCGGGGAGCGATCTCTTTCTTACCACCCACAGTCACAGAATCTTTCTTACCCTCGGCGCGGCCAATATTCAAAACCTGCTCCTCACGACTCTTATCACGGTAAATAGTAATACCCTTGCACCCTAATTCAAAAGCCACAATGTAAGCCTGGCGGACATCTTCCAGAGTAGCCTCATGCGGAAAATTAATAGTCTTTGAAGTAGCGTTATGTACGTATTTCTGAAACGCCGCCTGCATGCGCACATGCCACTCGGGAGTTATATCGTGGGCAGTCACAAAGACCTTCTTTACGTCCTCAGGTATCGCTTTTAAATCATGCAAAGGCGTACCATCAGCGATTTTCTCCATTAGCTCGCGACTGTAAAAACCCCGTGCCTTGGCCACTTCCTCGAATAACGGTTCCACTTCCACCAGCTTGTCATTATCCATAACGTTGCGAAAGAATGACAACGCAAACAAAGGTTCAATTCCCGATGAACAGGGCCCGGCAATGATGCTAATAGTACCGGTAGGGGCGATAGTGGTAAGAGTGGCGTTACGCAGTTTTAGACCATCTTTTTTATCATAGATGCTTCCCTTAAATGCCGGGAAAGTCCCTTTTTCCTTGCCCAGCTCCAAAGACTTCTTAACCGACTCATCAAGCACAAAAGACATTACCTTTTCCGCCAAAGCCACTGCCTCATCACTATTATACGGAATACCTAAGCGAATCAGGAGACTGGCCCATCCCATCACCCCTAAGCCCACCTTACGCGTAGCCTTGGTAGCTTTCTCGATCTCAGCTAGAGGAAATTTATTTACGTCGATGAGATTATCCAGGAAGTGTGCTGCCAGACGGGTAACCTCGCGTAACCTGTCCCAGTCCACTTCATAACGCGTTCCTATCTGCTTATACAAAACCGTCAAGTTAATAGAGCCTAGATCACAGCTTTCATAAGGAAGCAACGGCTGCTCACCACAAGGATTTGTGCTTTCAATGGCTCCCAGTTTAGGCGTAGGATTATGCTGGTTGATACGGTCGATAAAGATTATTCCCGGCTCTCCGTTCTTATGCGCCTGTTTAACGATAAGATCAAAGACATCCCGAGAATTAAAACGGCCCACCGGCTTATGGGTATGCGGGTCGATCAAATCGTAATCTTCGCCTGCCGCAAGTTTTTGCATGAAATCATCGGTCACCGCAACCGAGATATTGAAGTTATTAATCTTCTTGGAATCATCCTTACAGCAGATAAACTCCATGATATCCGGATGGTCCACCCGAAGAATCCCCATATTCGCGCCGCGGCGGCTCCCACCCTGCTTGACTGCTTCGGTGGCAGAATCGTACACCTTCATAAATGATATCGGGCCCGAGGCAACTCCTCCGGTAGATTTTACAACTGCATTCTTAGGACGAAGACGGGAAAAAGAAAACCCTGTGCCGCCGCCCGATTTGTGAATAAGGCTGGTGATCTTCAGGGTTTCAAAAATAGATTCCATGGAATCATGAATGGGCAACGTGAAGCAGGCGCTTAGCTGTCCCAGATCCTTGCCGGCATTCATCAGGCACGGTGAGTTCGGCAGAAACTCAAGTTGGGTCATGATATCATAAAAAGACTGCGCTAGATCGAGGACCTCTTTATCGGTTTTGCCGTAGAGCTTGTCCGCGCTGGCAATTGCCTCCGCGACACGGCGAAAGAGTTCCTCAGGAGTCTCTATCACCTTGCCCTGATCATCTTTCAAAAGGTACCTTCTCTCCAGCACCTTCAGGGCGTTTGCGTTAAGTTTCAATCCCATTTTTCCTCCACTTAGTAAAAAAAATTAAGACGAAAGTTCTAACATTAGCAAAAAATTATAACCCGGCAACATTTTATTGTCAAGACAAAAATACAACAGGTTGTGTATCTCTTTGGCAAGCATACTACAAATTGTGTAGGAACCGCTGTTCTTATCGAGGAGCTTGCAACGCTTTACAGGACTCGCGGATGACTAACTCAGCAGGCAAAAATATTTTCTTAAACGCGCTCTTTTTCTTGGCGTTCATCAATTGGTTCAGCTCTTTCACTGATTCCTCAGCCATTTTTATCAGCGGTTGCCTTACGGTAGTCAACGCCACCGGACCATACAAGCCAGAAGGATTATCGTCAAACCCCACCACAGACAGATCATTGGGAATATTCTTCCCCGCCTCTCTTACCACGGCCATCACTTCAAGCGCCATGGCATCAGAGGCCACAAAAACCGCAGTCGCGGGATCCGGCATCTTGATCAATTTCTCAGCTGCCTGCCTGGCTTGTCCACGAGAGTAGTCCGTCTTGAATACCAACTTTTCATTAAAAGGAATCTTGTTCTTGGCCAGCGCGCTCTTATAACCCTCGAAACGCTGGGCAGCAGCCTGGGTGACTGTGTCTCCTGCGATATGCGCGATTTTTCTGTGCCCCAACGACACCAGATAATTCACCGCGTTCTCAGCGCCTACGGCGTTGTCGATAGCGATACAGGGTACATCCAAATCCTCGATATAATTATTGATCACCACGCAGGGAATCTTAGTCTGGAGAGCCTCTTCAAGCTGATGCCGATTACCGATGATATCGGCGAAGATTATCCCGCCTACGCCTTTAATATTCAAGGGAGCCCTGGTGTCAGTAAGGTGCAGCAATAGATCCAGCTTCAACGCGTCGCAAAGCGTACCCACGCCGCGGATCAGCTCCAAAACGTAGAAAGAATAAAACACACCCTCGTAGCGCGGCACGACCAAAGCCACAACATTGCTTTTTCCGGTCGCCAGCCGCTGAGCAAAAATCGAAGGCTGGAACTTAAGCTCTTTAACAGCATTCATCACTCTTACACGGTTTTTCTCTTTTACCGTGTTCATCTTGTTGATCACGCGCGAAACGGTAGTAATAGATACACCGGCGAGTTTTGCTACATCCTCTATGGAAATTGCTCTGTTTGCTGCGAGGTTTCTGGTGCGAGTCATATATAGAAAAGCTATTAAAGCTTTATTTGATTAAATCGCCGATCTTGATAGGCACATCCTGCTTCTTAATATCGCAGGCAGTTACGTTTTTGCTTATCTTAATAACTTCAATAATACCTATCTTTTTCTCGTACCTATTCACTGAGAAGATATCACCCATCTTTATTCCGGCTCCGGAAGCATCGCCTATATTAATAATTACAAAGTTATTTACTTTGTTCACTGCGATGACCTCACCCAAAGAGGCTGGAACAAGAATAGGAGCCGCAGGTGCGGGTGCGGGTCTATTCATCAACTCCAACCCCGCGCCTTGAGGCCTCACAACTATCGCGGGAAGCTCAATAGAACTTTTTCTAGACGGAACCTGTGCAGCCTGAAAGCGCGCAGCAGGCCTTGGCATTTCATCGCTAGAGCCGCCCTTACCATCCAATCTGCCTTTCAGCTCATCCAGCTGGGATAAATTATTATTAAGCAGCGCCTCCATATCCTTGAATTTAATTTCAAGGCCGGACCTGTCTTCCTGCGCCTGCTTGAGCTTCTCTTCAAGTTGTGTCTTACGCGAATTAAGGTTCTCAATCTGGCGGATTAATGCGGCATTCTCATTCTTGATTGTCTTAAAATTCTCCTCGATTTTCATCTTATCGTTTTTCTCGATAACCAGGTCCTGAGAAATGCTGTTTATCATCCTCTTATTGTCTTCCAGCTGCTGCTCTATCTTCCTCTTTTCGTCATCCAACTGGCGCTGCATCATCTTTTTATCATATTCCATCTGACGCCTGGCATCTTCATTCTCGCGCTTCAGGCTCTTTATCTGAAGGTCTAATGTGCCTTTATCCATCTCCAGCTGTCCATTGGCGATAGCTGTAGATTTTAATTCTTTGCGCACATTAGCAAGCTGCATCTCGAGATCCATCTTTTCCTGCAAGATGCCTGCCCAGTAAGCGTCATTTGTCTGAGGCGCCGCCTGCTGAACCGGCGTAGTAACCTTAGGCCTCGAGGAGCTAGCCTCCTTCAATTTCTCGACCAGCTCATCCTTTGCCTTATTAACTAACTCGTATTTACTCTGAAGTTCCTCTTTTTCCTTCGAAACCTTCCTCAGGTCATTATTCAAAGAGGTGATCTTGGTTTCATAAGAACGTAGACTAGTTTCAAGGGAACCGACTTTATTTTCAAAGGAGATCTTCTCTTTTTGCAGATCATTGCGCTCGCGAATCAGATCCTGTTTGGCTTTTAAAGCTTGGGCAAGAAAAACTGCGCAAATAAGGATAATACCAACCAATCCGAATAACATAAATTTCGCTTTTTGTTCCATGGTCCTCCCTTCAAAGTATCTTATAAATAATCCCCTGGAATTACCAAAGCCTTCCGAACGCCTTTTGCATCACAAGGCTTGCCGCGCCCAACGCCACCGCGTTCTCCCGCAACTGAGAATAAACTATTCTTATGTCATCAGTGGCTTCTCTAAAAGCCCATTCTTTAACCGTAGCGGCTACGTCTTTCAAGAATTCCTCTCCCGCCTCCTCGAACCCACCGCCAATAACCACTGCCTGCGGATTAAGCAAATTCACCAGATACGCAATCCTTACTCCCATGCGCGTCGCCGCTTTTTTAAGAACTGCCCTTGCCAACGCGTCATTTGCCCGGCCTGCCATGAATATGCTTTTTAAATCCAAAGTATCGGCAGTCGTCGATGTAAGAGTATAGAAATCCTGCGCCTTTATTAATTCTCGCGCCAGGACCGCCTTCATGTCCGCGGTAATCCCAAGATCTATATCCCAGCGTTTTAGAAAGCAGGGATTTCCCGCCTCACAATTAAAGGCGGTATCTTCTTTGTAATTGTAAACCGACAGCTCTCCGGCATACCCTTGGGCCCCGCGGTAAACCTCGCCGTTAATCATAATCCCGCAGCCCACACCCGAAAACATATAAAGAACGTTTTTAATATTGCTATCTAAATTATGCCAGTGCTCTCCGAAACAGGCACTGGTCGCGTCATTCTCGATAAGAGCAGGCAGATCGAATTCCTTTTCCATCAATTCGCGTAGCGGCAAATCCACCGACTCATAAGTATAATACCCGCCTACGCGCTGCGGCCAGTGGATAGTGCCGCTTACCTTATGGATCAGTCCGGCGATGCCCACGCCCACGCCGATAATATCGGACGTATAATCTTTAGAGCGCCGTAAAATTTCTCTGACAATCTCTAAAAGGCAATCACCAATCTCTCTGACTGATGCATTGGGGCGGGCGATCTGAGTCTTGGTGACGATATTGCCTTTTAAATCCACCAGCAGACCGACCATGTTCATCAGGTTCAAGCCAACCCCAACCACGAATCCGGCGCGCGGATTCAGATCCAACAATACCGGCCTTCTGCCGCCTTCCGAAACATCAAGCTCTTTCTCGTACACCACATTACGCTTGATGAACTCATCGATGTAATTAGAGATGGTGACTACATTTATGCCCATCTCTTTGGAGATATCAGGACGGCTTATAGGCCCGTGCTTGCGTACAATCTCCAATATGTCAATATTACGCCGCTCTTTCTCGGTATAGTCTTCTTTCTGTAAATCTATCTCGCGCATCCGGCTTTATTCAAGTCTTTCCCCGTGGCAAATCTTTTAGAATTTTAACGCTAAACTTTGTATTTGTAACCCTGCGATAAATACGAATATATTGTGGCTTGAATCATTTATACTACTAAATACTGCGTAAGTCAAGTAAATTTAACGATTAAGAGAATTAACGCACATCGACCATGCTGAAATCGCGGTCGATGATGTCTGGGGGAGAGACGATGACAATGAAAACCTCTTTTGTCCCGGTTTCACTGTAGGCAGTCTTAAATCCAACTTTGTCCGAGCCGGGCTTAGCCGAGCCGGTATTACCTGACCAGTAATATTCCATGATTACCTGCATGCATCCGGCAGTGTAAGATACGGCACTGGATAAAATATCCACTTCTTCTTCAACATTTACCTCTGAAGGCCCGTAGTGCAGGCCTACCTTGGTCATATCAAAACGACTGTTCTCCGGCTTGAGAGAAGCATCAAGAAAAGTCTTGAGGTTTAATTCAATGGGTAAATTTCCGCTAAGCTCCTGCTGACGGGCATTGACCAAAGCAATAGTTTCCTTGTAAAGCCCCGCGGCAAGAGTCAGAGCTTTTGCGTAATAGTCTTTTGCCTTTACCGATTCCTCCTGCCACTGGCTCAACAATCCTAAATGATACATTGCCGAAATCACCTGAGGCGATACTTTTTCCTTATTGGCCAGCTTCTGAAAATATTCTTTTGCCCTCTCCTTATCGCGCAGGGCATAAGCGCTGATCAATCCGATCTTATACAATGATTCATCAGTATGCGGGGTCTCGGGGAAACGTTTGAGCAGCTCGATATACATTTCACGGGCCTGTTTCCAAAGCTTGCCTTTTTCAAGATTCCAAGCGCGTATATACAACAACTCTTCATCAAATACCTGCGGGCCTGCGGCAACCTCAAGCTTCGTGAACATCTTTTCGGCATATTCCGGATCGCTCATGGAAGTATCATTATAGCTGAAAGACTTGGCAATATTTTTTAAAACCGCGACTATTGCCTCAAGGTTACCCTCTTTGATTAACCGCTGGACATAGGCGTTATATACCTCTTCCGATAAATCAAGGTTCGCTTCTTTATAGAAACTTTCAGCAAGCTTTGACAGCTCTTCGGTCTTAACCTCAGCTCCGGTCACTTTGCTGATATAGATTCGATAAAGCTCTCTTGCTCTGGCTTTCTCTCCAGCGGCAAGCAGTTTATCGGCGGATAATTTCACCGGCTCTAGATCTACGGCACTTTTAGCGTATTCGGTGGCTGACTGCATCAAACCAGTTAGCGCATCCATGCTGGAGACATCTTCCTGGGCACTATAATACCGCCACAAAAGCAGACGGGAATAAACATGCACCGGGTCATAGACCGCGGTAGCCTTGACCGCAGCAAAGGCACTAGCCGTTAATTCCTCGCGATACGCGCTTCCCTGATTAAAATACTCATCCCAAGCCTGGCTTCTTTCAAGACAGGCTAGCTGATAATAACGGGTAAGCGCAGCATAATAATGTAACGGCGCGGCAGCCAGCTGTTTCTTGGCCAGCAGACTCTTTAAGAAACCCACTATCTCGTTATACTTACCTTCGCAGCAGCAGCAATCCTGAAGCTCATCAAACCTATTAGTTATATCAGTAACCGACTTTGTCTCAGCGATATCAGTCTTTAAAACCAAGTCGCATTTGGACTGGGGATCCTGACTACACTTTTTATCACAAGGTAAATTCTCGGCAAAACAAAAACTCGACGTAAGAAACATCACCGCAAAACAGGCAAAAGTTCTCTGTATGTAATTCATTTTTTATTCTTCTTTTTTACGGACGCGATGCTAGGATTCTTCCAGAACTCGCGCACCACGTAGTAGGCCTTGCGGGGAATGCGCTGATTCAGGCCGCTTTCCAGTTTTTCAGAGATGGCTACAATCCCAAACCACTCCTCGTTCATATTCTTGTTGCCTTCGACGTCGATATCGAAATAATAACTGCCGTTAGACCAGTTGCTCTCGGTGTCATGCACCTTCCAGCTCTCTTCGGAATCCTGATTGTGCTTCCACCACTCATCTGTCCATTCGAACATCGTGCCGCCGATACAATTGCCGGAACCCTTAAGGTTATTAGCTATATTCTCATAAATCTGACGCCACTGAAACTCTAGAAAATAAGCCTGCATATTCTGGTCTTCTTTTCTTAGTTTTGCGTCGTAGCAATCGGCGCCGAACTCCGCCATCATCACCGGCTTGTCAAAAGTAACTTTTAGCGAGCGGAAAAGATTGCCGAAAGTCTTACCTCTATATATAATGCAAGCTACCAAATCCACATCCTGGCAGTATTTATTGGCGCTATCAAGTCCAGCCAGCTCTCCGTTACCCAGCGCCACCGGGTGATTCTGGTCTATTTTATGGATCTCTTTAGAGATATCATTGATATAGGAATAATAAATGCGTAGGCGGATATCTTTTTTCTTTGCCGGATCTGTTTCTTTATCCACTTCATCGCCTGTCCAGGGATTTACCCGGCCAAGGCAGGAATAATTATTTTCATTGCCCAATATCCACAATAATAGCCCGGGCTCATCCTTATACTCATTGACCATCTCCAAGACATCTTTCTTGATCCTCTCCTGGAACTTCTTGTCGCCGTAAAAAGGACACGGATACTCCCAGAAGCCCAGCCAGTGCCCAAGGATAGTGCGGATGCCGTAGTTATTATAAAGATCCCTGATTACCTGATGCACTTCTTGTTTATTCTCATGCGATTGATAAAGACGGATTGTATTGATGCCCATCTCCTTCATCAGCTTGCCGTCGATCATCCAGGGCTTGGCCGGATCAGACCACCAGTCATACTCATGATTTGTGCCGATAGTGATGGGGTTATAACAGACCCCCTTAATAAGATAAGGTTTATTGTCCACTATAAGCTGGTAGTGGTTATTCTTAAGCTTCTTGATAAACACTTTTGCCCTGGGCCTCAAGGCCATACCCATGGCCAAAACCAGGCTTGCGGAAAATAGCACACAGGCCGCAAGAAAGATTATCTTGCGGCCCGTGAGCTTTACTTTTGAATTTGAGCTATTATTCGTACTTGATCTCATCCAGATAGAACGTTATGCCACCGTTTTCATCCAGCGCTTCGGGAGCCTGCGATTCCATGTTAGTGGTCCAGCTGAAGCCGCCGAAGACATATGACATGTCCTTCCCAGCAAGGTCGATGATATACTGCTTCCATTCCTTGGTCAGGATCACCGGACCGATCTCTGCCGCGTCTGAATCCGCGAACTCCTTAATCAGGCCGCCTACTTTAAAAGTCTGGATATTTTCTCCGCCCTTTAAACCGCGCGCCCAAAAGGTGACTTTGGTCGCCTTGGAAAGGTCATATCCACCGTCAACATCTCCCCAGTTATTTGCCGGATTCTGCCAGTAAATACCTGCCCAGCCGTTTCCGGAATTGTCTTTATAAGTAACTTTAATGCAAGTCTCACCCAGGTAAGGATTATCCTTGGATTTGGAGTCAAGCTTTAAGTCTTTGCCTGTCTCTGCTCCAGGCATCCAGCCAGAGGGAATAAAGTGATTCCCCACTGAACGGCTGTCCGAATAGACATAGAACGGCATAGCTTCCTGTTTCTTGCCTTCCGGCTTTAAGGTTGCATCTGCTTCAAACTTCACGTCGTCAATATAAAAAGTCGCGCCCTCGGGATTCAGGTCGGCGTTTGCCACCCACGCGAAACCGCCGCTGACATAAGACAGGTCTTTTCCGGAGAGATTTACCGTATACTGTTTCCAATCATTGGTAAGCTCGATAGGGCCGATCTCAACGCTCAATGAATCCGGATAGGGCTTTTTGCCGTCACTGCCGATACCGCCGACCTTTACTTTGTCAATAACCTCTCCACCTTTAGCACCCCGCGCCCAGAAGGTAAGCTTGGTCATGCCGGTAAGATCAAACCCACCCTTTTTGGTTCCCCAGTTCTGCGCGGGATTCTGCCAAGTGACGCCTGCCCAACCCTGATTCTGCGATTTCTTGGCGCTGTAAACGAACTCAATACAAGTCGTCCCGGAATGGGGATTTTCCGCATACTGATCGTTCATTTTTATATCGCTTGTGTCGCCCATCCATCCCGAAGGAATATAATGGTTGCCTCTTGCGCTCTTGTCAGCATATACCACAAATTCCTTTGCTTTCTCCGCTGGTGCTGCTGCTTCACTTGTTCCAGCTGCCTGCTCCTGCGCCATCGCCACCATCGGCAACGCCAGAACCAATGCTGCCACTACTGCCAATAACTTCTTCATTGCTACTGCTCCTTTCCTTTATACATCTACTGCTCTTTTTTCTTTTTCTTTATTTCCTATTCCAGGCCTTTTTGTACATGTAGTACGACTTGCGCGGTTGTCTCAGGAACGGACTCATACTTCCGTCTCCCTGGCCGCTCAGCCCAAGCCATTCTTCATACATGTAGCCATCCGGAAAGGGCCCGGCCCACAGGCCCTTTGTGTCGTGGATCCTAGGCTCATACGCCTTCCACCACTCATCCAGATATTCAAAGGCTATCCCGCCGATGGAGTTACCCGCGCCGCCGCGAAAAGCCGTATTGGCAACAATATCTTCCCAGGAGCCGCGGTGATACTCCGCCTGCCCCTCTTCAGCCTGATCAGGAGTCCCGCTTTCCATATACGCCCCGCAACCGTATTCGGTGATAAACACCGGCTTGCTTGTCTCTTCCTTTATGCCCTGCCAGAAACGGCCAAAGCCGTAATTCCCGCGGTAGGCATTGGCTCCAAAAATATCCACTTCAGGCGCGGACTTACCGAATTTATCCAGATATAGAATGTCGCCGTTACAAATGGCCACCGGATGATCCGGATCAATGGCCTTAATGGCTCTTGCCGCCTCATTGGCAAAGGCAAAAAAAGCCTCCGGCTCTTTATCCGCGTTACAGCCGTAGCCGTAGATATTTTCATTTCCCAGGAGCCAGAATAAAATAAACGGTTCATCCTTATAAGCTTTCACCATCGAGGTGACCGACTCAATCATCTTCTTTTTCTGCTCTTCATTTTTATAATCCGTCCCCGGATTCCAAGCGGCACCCGAACCGATGGCGTATTTGCCAAGGAAGTCCCCCATGATCACCCGGATCCCGTATTTCTTATACAGGTCGCGCAAAAGCTCCTTATTTACTTTTTGCGGATGATGATATACCCTGATCGCATTCACACCCATCTCTTTCATTAAACGGAAATCTCCGACCGTTGGCTCATTAGTATCCTGCTTATTATTTTTGTTCTTATCCACAAACGCCTCATACGGCCCGTCGATCTTTCCGTTGTGGTTAAAATCATCATACATCCAATCCGACATTGAACCATCATCGGGAGATTGACCAACTTTTGTCGGAGTATAGGTGACGGCCTTGACCACAAATGGCTTATTATTCACCATTAACTGCCAGTCTCCGGTTTCATACTGGATCAAATGCACCTTGCCTTTCCCGAGGCGGCGCCGGATGCTTAAAAAATCCGTAGAGGGCTGCCTGGGCTTAAATTTATCAAAGATACTCGGTTTACCCACCTTGACGAACTTCCCGGGATTGGTGACGGTGATATCATCGCCAACATCATTATCGTAACCGTTAATGACTTTAATATCCGCATCTGCCAGCTTATAACCTATTTGCGGATTATTGCGTAGGAGATAATTGATCTTTGTGATGGCTGCCTGGCCCACATACCATGGCGTATGCCAGTAAGTCAAGCCGTAGGAGCCCGGATAATGCACGACTATTGCGTAATAACATTTCAGCGCATGCTTTATAAGGCCCGATTTTTCCAAAATCAAACCCGTATAAAACATCCGTATCCCCGGAGGTTCGGGCGCTGTGGCCCATTTTAAAAACGCAACCTCCAAGTCCGGTGACTGAAGAAAGTCCCAGTGTGAGCCCTCCAGGCGCTTGGCTTTCAGCGCTTTCTTAAATTCCGGATCCTGGCGCACGGCGGAGGTATTCGGATATATTGCCTCCCCCACCGCGGCGATCAACCCTGCCTGGTCAGTGATCGCATACCGATAATCTTTTGTTCCGACATTCTTAAACTCGCCGTATTTTTCATAGTCCACGATTTCTTCTGTGCCGGGGTCATGTAAAATTACTTTTGTCACAAGCTGTGAAACTCTTGCCGCAGGCTTCTCTACCGCGACCTCGGTTTCAGGACAGGGTTCCGGCAGCGGCTCCCCAGGATTTAACTTAACGATACTTTCCCTGGAGATGCGGGCAATGGACCAGAACCAGCCGCGCGGATCCCAGGCTTGCGCAAAACAATATTTCGTTAAGACGGTTTTAAAAGCCCCGATCGCTGCTTCACTCTTTCCCTGGTCCCGGTAGATCTCCCCGAATATAAAGTAGGCGGTGGCGACATCGTTTAATATTGACACTGCCTCTATCTCCGGCCTTGACTTAGGCAAAACCTTTAAAGATGCCTGCTCTTTATCAGCCTCATCCTTGTAAAGATCGATACACTGCTGGAGAATGGCTACAGCCGCATCGGTATCCTTTCTATCCCGCGCATCCCGTGCTTTAGCGATCAGCTCCGAGGAAGCGGATTGACCTTCTGCTGCGCACAAGCCATAAGTCGCAAGTGCTAAGCAGGTAAAAAAAGCAAAACTAAAAAACAAATTTGTTAATTTCCTATGCTTCATTTTTCTCTAATCCTGGTGTCTTCTTTCCCTTTTGCGCCTTTCTTCTTCTATCCGTTCTTCCTCTGCCCTTCTTTCCCCTCTTCGCTGCTCTACCTGCGCGCGGATATCATATGCCCTATCCTCTGAGATATCAAATTTCATAATAAAGAAAATGGCGATCAAAGAGGTTACGATCGGAATGCCGATATCATAGATCCTCATCCACAATAAAGTCCCGGTCGGTTGGGCCAAGCCGATCTCCTGCCGAAAACCGGTTGAGTTGATAAGCACCCCTGAGATAAGCGATGAAAGCGCTACTCCCAGTTTGACCATCCACCAGTATACGGCGCTGAACATGCCTTCGCGCCGGGTGCCGGTTTGGAGTTCGTCAAAGTCGCAAACATCGGCAACCATGGAGCTCATGAGCGTGAAGAGCGATCCTAATCCGAACACGATGAAAGGAGCGGCGATGAAAAGTAAATAGGGATGGTCGGGATTGTATCCTATCCATTTTAAGGCGTAACCGACGATTGAAATAGGGATAGTGATAAAAAACGTGTTCCTTTTCCCTAGCTTTCTGGATAGCCATGTGGTTAACCAAATGACGCCCATAGTACAAATAGCGCAGAACGTTCCATAGAAGCCAAGCAATAGGCCCCCTTGCGCATAGGCCTGGTCAAGCACGGGGGCATTCTTAAAGACATAGAAGAAAACGACATAGATGGTAAAAGCTGACGCGCACATGAATCCGCCAAAGATCAGCAAGGTGGCCAGGCAAAGCTTGACAAATGGCTTGCATTTAAGGGTAATGAAAGCCCCGCCAAAGAAGTCTTTCGTGATATTCCAACCGCCCCTGATATCAGGCTTTGGCAAGGTCTTGAAGTATTCTTTATTGAAGATTGCCGGCATGATTCCGCACCCAATGATAACGGCACCGATGATGATCGCTAGAGCTCTTCCGCCTTCAACGATATCCGAAAACCAGCCCTGGTTGTGCATAATCGCCCAACACCAGGGAGCGATCAGCCAGGGCAATTGACCGACAAGATTGCTGGCTGCCTGCAGGCGCGTGCGCTCATGATAATCAGGCGTCATTTCATATCCTAAAGCGATCCAGGGTATGGAAAAACAGGTGAATCCGATGAAATAGAGGGTTTGCAGTATTAAGAAGTAGCTGAAATAAAAGATTTCGCTATGCCCCTTATATAACTGGAACATGAGGGCATAGCAAATCCCCCCGGTTATCGCGCCGAAGAAGATAACCGGCTTGCGGCGCCCCCAGCGGGTGCGGATATTATCTGAAATGTAGCCGGTAATGGGGTCTGATATAGCATCTACGATCCGGGGAAGGGCTCCTACCAGGCCCACTAAAGCGGGATTCACGCCTAATCCGAGGTTTAAAACAATGACCATCTGTCCAATGAAAGCAGCCTGAGCAGTATTCGCAAACGCACCTATACTGTATATGAGTGTTTGAAAAAAGGGAATGCGGTCTTGGGGGGCTGTAACATGGTGTTTTGGCTTACCGGATGATTGATCCATTAATTGAGCCTCCTTAATTTCCCGCTCTTACAAATCGGGGTAAATCGTATGTCCTCAAGTAAATATTTTTTATCCGTATATGGCTCCGGAAGTTACGCCCTTGACAATGTACTTCTGCATTACTAGGTATACAATTATAACCGGCAAGGCGGCAATGGTCAGGCCTGCCATTAAAAGCGGATAGTTAGTCACAAACTCTCCCTGAAACAGCTTAATTGCCACTTGAAGCGGCATAAATTGCCGTGAATCAAAAATAATCAGGGCCAGGATATATTCATTCCAGACCGCTAATGTATTGAACACCACCACAACTGCTAAAACAGGCTTGGCCAAAGGAAGCGCTACGTGCCACCAGATACCCAACTTTGAACAGCCGTCCATGCGCGCGGCATCTTCAAGCTCTTTAGGCATCTTATCAAAAAATGTTTTCAATAAGAAAATGCTTACGGACAGCCCCACATTTATCATCGCCAGGATATAACCGACCGGAGTGTTTCTTAAATGCAGCTTATTCAGTAAAACATACAAAGCCACGAAACTGCCCGGAATCGGTATCATCATTGCGGCTATAAACATGATGAATAAAACGTTTTTCCCCGGAAACTTTAGCCGGCTAAACGCGTAAGCAGCAAGAGAGGCAATGATAACTATGCCGACTACGACTGTGGCAGTATAAAATATGCTGTTCAAGAAACACCTGCCAAACCCGCCCTCTTGCCAGGCAAGCACATAATTATTCAGGTGCAGTTGGTGCGGTATCAGGGAAAAATCTTTGAATACCGTCTCCTGCGTTTTAAGGCTTGATGAAACCATCCAGAGCAAAGGATAAAGGCAAATAACCGTAACGCTGATCAAAAAAAGATGGATCAGGGTGTTTATTGTGCTTTTCTTGATTTTATAATAAATTGCTGCTCTCATGCTGTTTTAGGCTGCCGTTCTTTTGAAAAACGGTACTGGATAAAAGAAATTATAACTAAAATCGTGCCAAAGCTGATCCCCTGCGCGCAGGCATAGCCAAACCGCGATGAGTCGCGCATCACAGCAAGGATCCTTAAGACCGGGACCGATGTATGCCCGGCAAATTCTCCGCCCACAAGACCGATGATCAATACGAACGCCTGCATTGTGCCCAGGACCGTAAGAATGCTTACCAATATGATCACCGGCATCATTAAAGGGACGGTGATATTCTTGAATGACCGCCAGGCATTTGCGCCGTCAATATGCGCTGCTTCGTAAAGCTCACTGGGAATAGCCTGCAGGCCGGCTAAGAAAATAAGGAAACCCCAACCAAAACCCTTCCAGCTGTGCACAATGGCAACGGTAGTCAGCGCGGTGTTGGGGTCATTGAGCCAGCTGTGCACCAGATTCGGCAGGCCGATAGCTGTCAGCATGCGGTTGATCATATTGGCGCCTTCCACGTCGTTGATAATGAAGCGCCAGACCATGCCCACCACGATCTCGGACAATACCGGCGGGATAAAGAATATCACCCGGTAAAAGTTCTTCATCTTGATTTCGCGGTCGCATGCCCATGCCAGAAGAAAGGCGATGGCGTTTTGGAAAATAAGCGCGATAATCGTGACCCATCCGGCATTACGCATTGCCTGCCACCAGCTGGGATCCTGAAATAGCATCTCCTTAAAATTAGCAAAACCCACAAACACCGCATCTTTAAGAGGCACTATCCCATCCCAGTCGTAGAAACCCAACCTGAATACATAAATAAAAGGAATAATGTAGAATATGGCAAAGATCAAGACTGCGGGAGTGATGAATAAGTAGTTTTCTAGAATATTTTTTATGCGCATGTGGATTTAACGCTTCTTAGCCAGTTCGCGAACCTTAACCTTTTGCACTTCAGAGGCTACCTGTTCCGGAGTCTTCTCGCCAATTATAATCGATTGAATTCCCTTGTCCCGGGCCTCGATTACTGTAGACGCCTCCCAGACCTCCCAGGCATTGGGATGCGTTGCATTATCCATGCCCTTGGAAAATTGGGCAAGCAGTTCCGGGGCAAGGCTCAAGCAATTCTTATTGGCAGGCAGGTTATTTGTGGCTTCCACAAGATACGCCTGCTGGTCACGGTCAGTCAGCCACCTCAGGAATTTGACCGCTTCTTCTTTATTTTTTGAGCGAGCGTTCACCATGAATGACGATCCCGCGCCTCCCCAGATAGCCATCGGGTAGATATCTGAAGCCTTGGGCGGCAGCATAACCCCGTAATTTAATTTAGGATTCATCCCATGATAAACATTCACGCCCCAGGAGCCGTTAAAGGCAAACACCGCCTTATCATTGGCAAAAAGCTGCTCTGCGGTTTTATTGATCATAGTCACCAGGCCCCTGGCAAAAACACCTGAATCCTGCATCTGTTTAAAGAGGGCAAAAACCTTGATCCAGTCAGGGTCGGTGTAAGGGACTTGGCCCTTGATAGTGGCGATTACCTTATCCTTTCCCATGATGTTAAGGGCATAATTATTGGCAAAACAGTCTATCATCCAAATGTCGCCCCAACCTGAAACCATGCCCTGCATATTCGCCGCTTTTCCGCCATAATCCATGGCGGATCCGCCGCGATTTGTGGAGGAGATCTTCTTGCCTATATCCAATAATTCGACAAAGGTCCGAGGCGGCCTATCGGGATTAAGCCCTAATTGTTTGAATAAATCCTTATTATAGAGCATCTGAATGGTCATGATGTCTATCGGGACAGCGTATATACCGGGAGTAACTGCGTAGCTATTGCCTTGGGCAAATTCATTAACAGCCAGGGCTTCGGGAAAAAAGTCATTTTTCCAGGAAGCGCTATTCTCTTCCATGTAAGGCTCAAGAGCCAAAACATATCCAGCTTTGACAAAAGAAGCAAAATCCCGCTTTTCTCCTAAGATTCCGAAAATATCAGGAAGATTCGCGCCTTGCGCAGCAGCGCGAACTTTCTGTGAGTAAATATCGGAGGGAGCGTATAATTCGAAATTTACTTTTATTCCGGTCTGAGCCTCATATCTTTTGGCTAATTCCTGAAAGGCCGGTTCGCGATCAGTCATCCAGTGCCAGATAGTGATAGTGGTTTTTGCGTTTGATTTATTTGCGGGAGAACATCCTGCGGAAAGGCTTAACAGAAATAATACAGGAATGATGAATACTGACAGAATGTGAAAACGTTTTCCTTCAGAAAGCATAAAACCTCTCAAGGTTATGGTCAGTCCTTACCTATATTATGAATAGGGTTTTGTTCCGGGGGTTGATTCCGGAGGCAATTAAATAATACTAAAATGTAACATATTTCAGGGCCTTGGTCAAGGAAATTTGTGCTTGCCCCGGGTGAAATTATGACCTTAAAATACGCGACAATCCCATCAGGTCAGCTTTCTCAAGGCTCACCCCGGCGCGATATTCATTCTCTCCTGAAGACTTTGTCCAGATGACCTCGCCTCTGGTATAAACAGGCTCTCCCTTGTCAGGTATCTGCAGCCAGATCTCAACCGTCGTTCGCGGCTTTAATTCTTCTTTGGTGCTAAAACCTATACCCTTGGCGCTCACATCCTCAGTAAGAGCCGAGCTTTCTTTGCCGCTGTTTAAATCCAATAACCGCACAGGAAGCTTTGCCACAAATCTCTGGAAAATCCTTTTATCTTCCACGGGCTCATCTGCTGTTTCTTCAGGTTCAAAATCCTGCCACCAGATCTTCTCCACTGCCTCGCGGTGATTCTCGCATATGTAGCGGTAAATCTTCTCCTTATCACTGTCAGCGATCCGGGTAAAATACAGACCGTAAGTATTCACCCCTTCGCTATGTTTATGCCAGCCTACCCAGGCCTCAATATTCAGCACAAAAGTATCTGTTAACGCTAGGGTTAGCTTAATGAACTTATCTTCCGGCAACTTAAGCGGCAGGGAAAATTTGACCCCCATCATACTAATATCATCAACATAACAGTTGACGAACTTCTCAGCCCCGGCCAACTTCATCTGCGCCGGGAGACCGACTTTCCATCTGGCAAAACGCCTGCGGATCTCCATCTGACTTACTCCTTTGCATCAGCAGCGCATGCGCGCCCCGACGCTTTTATCTTACCAAAGATTAATAATTTGTCAAAACTCTAATTATGCTAAACATCTCTCCACCACTGCTTATTTAGCTGTTCTCTCTCCTGTTCAGAAAAATTAGCATTAATATACTGCTCGACCTTTTTCCTCTGAACTTCATCAGCTTTGCTGAAAATCAACCCATAAGTATTCTTCCCCTCACTCTTCTCTTGCCAGGCCACATGAGCGCCTACATCAAAAGTAAGAGCATCTCCTAAGACAAGACTGGCGTCAGAGAAAACCTCAGGAAAAAGATCCCTCCTCAAAGAGATCCGCATCCCCTTTGTACTGATATCCTCAACTACACAAGGAATGAAATTGGGATGATCCCCAACCTGCAACTGCGCTTCTTTGCTTACCGTCCACCTTGGTACACATCTGCGTTCACCCATATTCCTACTCCTTCTCCGTGGCCTTGCTTCAAAATATCTTTCTTACAGGCTCAAAAATAACCTTGTAGTAATAAAACTCCAAATCATTCTCATCAATAAAATTATTTATTTCCCTAAAAGCAATTATTTTATATTCGTAATTTAAAGGATAATTTTTGAAAAGACTTGTTGCACCACCAGGCACCATAGTTTTTTTCGCAAAAAATAATCCTATCTTTATCTCACCTACTACCGGCCCTCCTGAATCAGGCAACCATTCATTCCCATGTTTATAGCAACAAATATAGCCAATGTAATTTTTGCCAATCTTCATATCGGCTATCTCTTCATTTGAAGAACCAAAGATCTGCTTGGACAAATAAGGATGATTCAAAGCATTAAATAATAATTCGCCCTTTATATCCCCCTCTTTATAAAAGGCCATTAACATTAGTGTGACAACCGGGATATTCTCTCCTCCTAAGCTAAGTATATGATTTATTCTATCTAAAGATAATACTAGCTCACTTTCAGGACGACTAAAGACAACATCAACGTTTTCCTTGTCTTCTATTTCTTGTATAGCCTCAAGAACAAACCTGCTTTTCTGACTGTAATCTAGCTCTCTCCAGTCACTATTTAATACTTCATACCCATTCCATTTTGCTTTCTCCAAAGGAAAAAAATAATTTTCTATAAATTCGGACCCTTCATATTTGAAATCTTGCTTTAAGTTATATTGGTCTTCCCTATAATTCCCTGAAACTTTTCCGTCTAAAGCTGATAAATATTCTTTCTCGTCATCAACTCTTTGAGAATTTGCGCTATCGTCTTTTATGTTTTCTATCTCATCATAATAATATATTAATGGGACGCCACAAAAATCTATCTTGATATACTTATTTGTCTTCTCAATCAGCTTGCCTTCCACAGACTTACCGGATTTAAGAACGATAGTGGTAGCAAAAATAAGTGACGGAGAGCTTAATAAAAACATTAGCATTAGCGCTAAAATAATAACCTTTTTATTCGCCTTCCTGATATTCTCAATCATTTTATCCCCGCATCAATAGGAAATACTTCTACCCTTTGTAACCGAAGAAATTCTTTCCGACATTAGTAACTCTTAGCCGCCCGAAGGTTTCGGAGAAGGAAGCACTCCTAAACCTTCTAAGCATTATTAATATTTCGCGACGAAACAAGATTCTTGGCTATAAGCTTTATAAGAAAATAAATAGCAGAGATAGAGACTACAAATGTAGAAATATAAACTACGCAATGAAGAAAAGAAACAAAATAATCATATAAATTCATTCTACTATCTGGCATTGTAAAAGTTAATACCCATACAAAAAAAATTGATAAAATAATAATGCAAGCGAAAGCTATACAAGCCCATTTCTCAAGAAAATATAACCTTAAGCACATTATCAAATAGCCAAACATAACAGGCAAAATGATTAAAGTAACAGTTATTTCAAATCGAAAGAGGTAAAACAAAAATTTCTGACCAAGAAATAATGCAACTAGTGTTGGCATCGCTCGAACATAATATCTAATTATAGAATTAAAATTAGTCATAATCTTTTCCTCTCACTTTACGCTATATCCAAGCGGCATTACGGCTGCACATACGGTACATAAGGCTGCGCAGGTGTCGTCATTTTAATACCCTGCGGAATTACAAATTGTGAATTAATTTGATTAATAAAATAATTTCTCTCCCAAACACGGGGGACCTCTGCTTTATATAGTTGCGTGCCTAATGGTTTATACTGAATGCCTGGTAATTCTACAGAAGGAACCCTAAATAATTCCTGTCGGGTAAAGGTTGGCTTAGATTGGTTAACATTATGAAAATCTTGCCTACTAGGCATAAGAATATCTACCTTATTGGGCGTATACAAGTTATTAATCTGTTCAGAAAAATAACCTATCTTTAATAGCGGTGGCGGGGTTAACCCCATATTATTCATAATTGCTTTGACAGAGGCCGGGTTGTCAAAATATCCCATCTTACCTGCGTGCCTCACGCCAGAGAATATTTCATAGTGAGCTGTTAGGTCTTTTGCTATGGAATATGGGATCTTAAAGAAAATCAAGTCAGAAGAAGATCCAATAATAACCGGCTCTCTTATTGATGCTTTTCTGAGATGCTCTGTTGTTGCACCAATAGCAAATCCCGGATCGCCGGTTCCAATATAAAGATCAGCTTTGATTGTAGGATCCAAATATTTATTTTGAGCCCATTCACAGGCTAATGGCACAAGTCTATTAGCATAACTATTGCCTACAACAAATAACTGACGATGAGACAAGTTAGCATCAATACGAGCTTTTCGTATATCTTCTCCCATCCTCTCCACGTCCTTTTGAGTGCCAATAACAAGATTACCTGAAGTATTGCCTTCTCTTATTTCAATCTTACCGTAAGATAACTTATTCATCAGATTCAAGGTATCAGTTAACAAAAGCCCCTGGGACAACCCGGGCTGATGGGTAATCGACAATTTTGCTCGCTAACACAAACTTAGCTGCTTCGCGGACAACAGGTGAATCATCTTTAAAACTTAGAAGTAACGGCCTTACTACTTCTTTTCCAGTAACCCTACCTAAATTCTCAACTGTAGCCTGCCGCACAATTGCCGATTGATCACTCAACTTCGGTATCAACATCTCCGGGATCTGCGGCGACTTCACCCTACCCGCAACCTCAACCGCAGCCTGGCGCACCTGCCAATGATTATCATTCAACAAAGGCTTGATATGCTCAAGGAGATTTGGCTGCTTAACCACTCCATCTGCAAACCCTAAAACCGCAGCCTGACGTACCTGCCAGTGGGCATCATTCAATAAAGGCTTAATATTCTCGACGAGATTAGGCTGTTTAGTAATTCTTCCCGCAAGACCCGCAACCGCTGCCTGACGCACCATAAAATTATTGTCTTTTAATCCCGTAGTCAAAACCCCTAGACAATCGGGAGAGTTAACCATACTTAGATTAAATAACGCTATGCCGCGCACATACGGACTAACATCAGTCTGCGCCATTTTTTTTATCGGTTCAACTGCTGCCGGAGTAATTTGATTGCGGCCCATTACCTGAAGCGCGCCAAACCTGATTTCCCAAACCGGATCTTTTAGAAGCGGCTCAACCATCTGAGCGCCAATCGCGCTGTTTGCCTGCGCAAAGCCGGATAAAATTCCTAAACGCGTATTCAAATCTCCTTTGGAGAGAATTTTTCCCAGCGGTTCTTGTAATTGCGGATAAGTGTCTATGTGCTGGGAAAGTAAAATTGCCGCACAAGAAGAAACCCCGGCCGAACTGTCGCTAATTTTTCCATTAATTCTATCAAACAACCAGGGATTTTCTCCGACACGGCCCCCAAGCACAGCAACTGCGGTCTGCCTTATCTCTGCGCTCTTATCATCCAACATATCTGCAATCCAGCCCATTTTTTCTTTATCTAAATTTTGCGCGAGCGCCAAAATCGCTGCCTGCTTTAAAGTTAAATCTTTGCCGCTTAAAAAGCTTTTAACTGCTTCCTTCACAACGAGTTGCTCACTTACGCCTAGAGCATCAAGGCAATATATTCTAACATTATTATCCTGTTCTTTAGCCAATTGTTCAATGATTAAATTAGATATTTTCAAATCCTCATCTTGTTTTGCCGAAAGCGCTTTAATTGCCCCGATACGCACCAAAGGCTCGCTATCAGCTAACCCTTCTTTAAGTATTTGTGTTACTCTTGGATGATCGACCTGACATATAACTAGCATCACCACCTGCCGCACCGATGGATCCGGATCATTTTTCTCTCTTACTGCCAGCTCAAAAAGATTTTCACTTTCGATTTGCGATAAAGCCACCAGTATCCTGATCTTTCTCTCCGCATCTATGCCTTTTTTTAGAGCGCCTTCTAAATATGGCGCTGCCTGCTTATCTTGCAATATCCCTAGCGCGGTTATCGCCTGGTTAACAACTGAAACATTATTATCATTAAGAGCATTTCTTAATGTTTCAAATATGCGCTGGCCTTTAAAATTTCTTAACGCGGCAATTGCATATGTTCGCACTTCATCGTTTTGATCATGTGCAGCCGTAACTAGCGCATCAACTACTTCCTCGCCTTCTAAAGACATTAAATAAGAAATCGCGGCACAGCGTTTCAGCTCCGGAGAGTTCTTTGCATCTTTTAAAACTTGAAGCAGAAAACTTGTAGCCAGGGGATCATTCAACTGCGCCAATGAAAACGCGGCATTACAACTTATCAAAGTTATAGTCTTTGCATCCGGATCCTGATCACCTATTTTGTAATCTCCATTAAGCCCTTTGACTAAAATATCTTTTCCCGAAGGATCCCCCATCCTCGCTAAGACTCTGGCCGAGTGAATTGCCAGTTTAAAATCGCTAACGCTTAAGAGCCGTTGATAAGCCCTTAAAAAATCTTCTCTAGTTATATCGAATCCACGGCAAAATTCATCCGGCACTAATACGGCGTTGCTGTCAAAATCATAGTGGTTTTTTATATATACTTCTGCTATTTTCTTCCTTACTTCATTATCCGGATTTTTATAATTTTGCATGCGCACCGGCAACCAGCAATAAGCGAGGCCTTTGGCAAATCTTGCTTCCGAATATGAGGTACAGCCTGAGTTAAACAACGCAGTAACAAATAAAACCACAACCAGCAAAAATCTAGGCATGTAATTCAAGAATCTTATCCGCTGGGGACTCTTCATAAAATCCCCGCCGTTGTCGCGGTTGCCATTTACGCTCACCACTGCGCCTAACGCGCAGGCGCCGAGAACCCCTATTCCACCTACGAGGTGAAATAGGGTTACGCCAATCCCCACCAGCCCAAGTAGCGCGATAAGGTTTTGGCCGGAACCGTCCCCACTCCCGCGTTTTCTTGATTTCTTTTGCGCTTTCGCGATTTCCTGCTCGAATTTCTTCAGTTCTTTCTGCCGGTGCGCCGCGCGCTTATTGCGTATCTTCTCAAAACCAGGCATCTCAAATAGGTCTTCTGAATCCAAATCTAGCGTAGTCCTCTTTATCCCGTCTAAGGATAAGGAACGGTTCTTTATTCTGACAGTAGGCATAGCAGGGACTATTTCTACCGGCTTCCCTGCGACAACTTTACCCGGAGTTTGCGGCTGCTTAGTGTTATCTTGCGATTTTTGGGAGAGCTTTGCAAATCTTTCTCTAAGTATGGACAGCTGTAAAATGAGCACCCCGATTATACCTACCATGGTAATGATCGCTACCCCAATAACAAGCCACAATACAGCAGAGAAACTAAGCACAGCAAGGTGCGGCGCAATAGCGAATGCGGACGGGCTGGCCCTTGAAAACGGCAAGTAAGGCTTATCTGCGAGAGGATATTCTTTAATTCCCGGCGCCGCCAAAGCGCAGCCTAATATAGATAAAGTTGCAACAAACGATAGAAAACCGAGCAGACCGATAAAGGTATAACCGCTAGCAACCTTTGTATCCCTAATATAACGTTGATCGGGGATCGTCCTCCCGTCGCTAAGAGCATTGCGCAGCCGGCTATCTATTGCAGGGCCATGATGTACCGGGCTGTCCAGCCCTTTGGTCGCCGACCAGAAAAGAATATCCTTGGTCGATCTTATAAAAATAGAACGGTAGGTATTCTCTCCTACGAGAAAAGTTATCTCTACAAAATTATACTCGGCATTAGTATGGACAATTTTATAATGGGCATTGATGATGATTCCCAGCGCCGTCTTCAGGGGTATACCTGTCCCGCTTAAATCCTTTTCGATTAACCCGCCTCTGATAAAATCTTGAGTGATTCTTTTCTCTGATTCCCCTGTAGCCCTGGCAAGCTCTTTTATCAAAGAATGTTGCATAAGCATGTCTTCAAAAGGAAGTTGCGTTTTGGCCTTACCTGATCCTTGCTGCGGATTCGCCTTGGTTTTTCTTGCTGCTGCAACTACTGCAAAAATCAACCCCGCTACCACTAATACGCCAACACCTACCACTAGCCAGAACGGGAATCCCATAATGGTGGATGGAATCACTACGGAAAAAAGCCCTTCTGCGCGAGGCTGGATTTGCGCGTATGCACCTTTATCAAGCGGAACATTTATATTTGCAAGATGCTTGTTTGAAAAAGCCCCGAAACAAAGACGAGGGAATACGGTTATGTCAAAACTATCTTTCAGTAAAAACAGGGCGCCACCTACACAGCCTAACCCCGGCCCGATATCCTCCAGTATAGTTCCGTCGTCGAGGAACCTAGCTTTTTCCCCGCCGAATGGCGATAAAAACTTGACTTGCAACTCGCGCAGCATATTGATTACCGGCTTCCAAGAGCAAGTGTTATCTACGCAAGGCCTGGGTTCACCTGCGACCGATGGGATATCGATTATAATCGCCCTGGTTTTTACATCCCGCAGCTTCTCAAAATTAGCCCCAAGGATAAAAACTACCCCGGCGGCGCTCTCTAAGTAATTTTTGATATTTCCTAAATAAATTTCCGCGGCCTCCATGTCAAGCCTAAAAATATCCCCTTCGTTGTTTTCATTATATACCGCTCCTACATGCACAAAAAACGGTACCTTCCCGTACTGCCTAGCAATTATCCTGGCTAATGACTCTCTATGTTTTGCGATATCTTGCCATTTGATTGATCTTTGCGAAACCTCACCATACCTGCCTTCTTCAATACCGCGAATTTCCACCTGTTTGCTGAAATCTCTCTCTTTAATTAAGCTATCCGCGCGGAAAAGGTAACCACCATCTTTCAAATAAGCTAAACCTCTATCGTATTCACGAGAGTTCACTTCATCTGTCCGCTCATAAGTATCGCACTCATCATCATAAGGAGCGATATCCCTTTCTCCCCATTTCTCTGTAAGTACCAAATATTGAAACGGGATATCTTCTGCCTTGCGAAACATCCCTATAAGCTCGGCCTTCTCTCCTAGGGCCCTTAGAAAATAAATAAGCATGGCAGCATTAGCGAAGCATGTCTTAAACCTGAAATCTCTTACCGCTGCCTCAACCCTTAGGATGTCTATTTCAACTTTGCTTTCTGTTGACAGATGAGATGTGTTCGAAATGACTGCACCAAGACCAAAGGTAACAAGAATTAATGCAGGGGGGGCATGAATCAATCCGGCGATAAGTATCGGTGCTAAAATAAACACAAGCACCGCCAGCCCAAGGAACAAGAGTAAGCCTTGGGCATGATTCGCCATTATCTTCTTAGCTATTCTACTAAAGAGAACACTCCGGTTTGTTTCCCACTCCAAAACAGTACCCTGCTCTATTAAAGGTAAGAGGTTGAATGCGCCTGTGTCCGGGACAAAATCAGCAGTTATTCCCGCCCAAGGATAGGCCTCGATACTCTTAAAGTAAAATCGGCCTGAATCAGCATAGTAATTGGCTGCCACGATCCCCTCAGGCGTAACACACAGATCTGCGACCTGGCCGGGATCATCTATGATCCGACGGATCTTTATATCGATCCCTTTCCGCCTCTTTATTCCATTAATACTTTCTTCCAGCTTCTCCTCTTTCAGGTTATTGGGATACTCGAAAGCTATTGCCTGTATATCCGTCACCTGATTATCGGAAATCACTTTTAAGA
>JAPLLR010000033.1 GCA_026387455.1 Candidatus Omnitrophota bacterium
ACCCCCCAACACCTAGTGCTCATCGTTTACGGCTAGGACTACCAGGGTATCTAATCCTGTTTGCTCCCCTAGCTTTCGCAGCTTAGTGTCAGGGCCAGACCAGAGAGCCGCCTTCGCCACTGGTGTTCCTCCCGATATCTACAGATTTCACCCTTACACCGGGAATTCCGCTCTCCTCTTCTAGCCTCAAGCCTTGCAGTTTTGAAGGCAGTTCTGCGGTTGAGCCGCAGGATTTCACCTCCAACTTACAAAGCCGCCTACCTGTCCTTTACACCCAATAAATCCGAGTAACGCTCGCCATCTCTGTATTACCGCGGCTGCTGGCACAGAGTTAGCCATGGCTTCTTCTCTGGGTACCGTCAGTTCCGGGAGTTAACCGGAAGTTTCTTCCCCATCGAAAGAGGTTTACGACCCGAAGGCCTTCATCCCTCACGCGGCGTCACATAGTCAGGGTTTCCCCCATTGCTAAATATCCTCGACTGCAGCCTCCCGTAGGAGTTGGGGCAGTGTCTCAGTCCCCATGCGGCTGACCACCCTCTCAGGCCAGCTACCCGTCAAAAGCCTTGGTAGGCCGTTACCCCACCAACTAGCTGATAGGACGCGAGCTCATCTTCAACCAACAATCTTGCGACCGTCTTTACTAAAAAGGGCCTGCGCCCCTTTTAACACATCGGGTATTACCTCCACTTTCGCGAAGCTATCCCCGAATTGAAGGTAGATTGCTCACGTGTTCCTCGCCAGTCTGCCGCTATAATTCCGGTCGAATTGGCATCTGCCTTGCGGCTTCAACCTCTCCAACCAGATTATCGCTCGACTTGCATGCCTAATCTACGCCGCCAGCGTTCACTCTGAGCCAGGATCAAACTCTCCGAAAAATTTATTTTCCGTAGAAATTAGAATAATGGCTCTAAATGATTTACTTTTCGTTTTTGCTCCTTAATTCCCCTAAGGAAATCTCGGAGCGATTGCTCAATAAATTGACCATGAAAACCTTGCGATTTTCAGGCCTCACACTTGGCTATTCAATTGTAAAAGAGCGATAGTTACAAATTTAGACAAATAAAAAAGCGTTCCAACAATCAGGAACGCTCATAAATGCGTTTGCTAAGTCGGCTTGTTTAACTACCCAATAATGTCAACTTCACTTTGGATTGTCTTCACGATATGAGTATAACGTGAAACTCCCCTTTTCTCAAGGGTAATTAAGTATAATACATTGCTACAGCTTGTCAAGTAATTTTTTTTACTATTTTTACCCGAATTCACGTAACTTGTTGATATTTAAACTACTTTCCTACCAGCTCCGTAATCTTAAATATAGGTAAAAACAGCGCGATGACAATACCGCCGATCACGATACCCAGAAACGCGATGACCAGAGGCTCAATCATACTGGTAAGCGCAGTTGCCGCGGCATCCACCTGCTCATCATAGAAATCCGCGATCTTGGAAAGCATCTTCTCCAGCTGACCGGTCTGCTCCCCTACGCTGATCATGCGGGTAACCATCGGCGGGAAAACCCCGCTTTTTGACAACGGCTTGGCGATGGACTCGCCATCTCGCACGCTATTGGAGCAACTGATGATCGCCTCCTCCACTACCTTATTGCCAGAAGTCTTACTGACAATCTCTAAAGCGCTTAAAATAGAAACGCCGCTTTTTGATAGGGTAGAAAATGTACGGGAAAACTTCGCCACCGCAAGCTTCTTGAACAACGGGCCCAAAACAAACGCTTTTAATTTAAAACTGTCGAAATTATAAGTACCCCTCTCTGTGCTTAAATACTTCTTCATGATAAAGACAAGTACGCCAACAACAATCACCGTAAAAATAAAAAACTTCCTGAACAGGTCGCTTATTCCAATAAGTACAAGGGTAGGAAAAGGCAACTTTCCGCCAAGAGTATCAAATATGCCCTTAAACGTGGGGACTACTTTAAGCAAAAGAAAAATAGTGATCAATACAGCCATGCTCACTACCACTGCCGGATATACAAGGCTCGACTGGATCTTACGGTTAAGAGCCGCAGATTTCTCTAAATACGAAGCCAGCCTATCCAAAACCTCATCCAACGTGCCTGAAGTCTCCCCCGCCTTAGTCATGTTTATAAAGAGTTCAGAGAATATCGCCGGATGTTTTGCCAGCGAGTCCGAGAAGCTCGCCCCTGCCTCGATATCCTGGCGCACGCGCACTATCACTTCCTTAAACCCCTTGTTTTCGATCTGCTCGGAAAGTATACCCAGGGCGTGTACTAGCGGAATACCAGCGTCAATCATGGTCGCCAACTGCCGGGAAAAAATGACCAGATCATCTAGCTTAACCCTCTTGCTCTTTGCGCGGGAAGCCGGTTTTTTATTAGTCAGCTCAACCTTGACTACGATCAGCTCTTTCTTATGTAAAGCATCGGCTACTTCCAACTCAGCGCCTGCCTCCAGCACTCCCACAATAGTGTTACCGCTTTTATCCTTTGCGGTATATTGATAAATATTCATAGTTATAGTCTATCCACGATTTTCAAGAAAGCATCTACAACCTGAGGGTCGAACTGAGTACCCCTGTTCTTGACTATCTCTACGGTAGCCGCTTCCTTGGTAAAGGGAACTTTCCTGTAAGAGCGCGCCGAGGTCATCGCCTCATACGCATCCGCCACATGAAGGATGCGCGCGCCCAATAGTATATCTTCACCTTTTCTACCCTCGGGATATCCGGTTCCGTCAAAATGCTCATGATGCTGACGCACCAGTTCAATGACATCATTCAAGAATGTCAGCGGCTCAAGTATCTGGGCTCCGGTCATAGGATGCTTTTTTACCTGCTCCCACTCCTGGGGGGTTAAAGACGAAGGTTTAAGCAGGATCGCATCCTCTATGCCGATCTTACCCAAATCATGCAGTTCGCAAGCCTCTCTAACTGTTTCCACCTCGACGCTGGATAAACCCATCTGCGTGGCAATAGCCACCGCGATATGTGCCACGTTTTCAGAATGGCTGTGGGTAAAAGCATCCCTGGCTTCAATCGCCTGCGCCAGAGCCTTGATCGTGCGCATGTAGGTCGAACGCAAGTCTTCATAAAGCCGGGTCAGATTACGGGTTGACTCCTCGATTCTCTTGGCAAGCAGAAAATTCTGCTTTTGCAAAGAGGCGTTATTCTCTTTAAGCCCCTCTCCCAACTTACGGTTTGCCGCCAACAGAGAATGCAGCTCTATACCCTTGTTCACCAGAAAATGCAGCTTTTCCACATTTACCGGCTTGCTGATAAAATCATAGACCCCCAGCTTGAAAATCTCGGCGATCACCTGCTGGTTATGGTCTTCAAGAAAAGCGATGATAATAGCGTCAGAATCAACCTTCTTTATCCCCTTGATCAACTCTGCCGAGCTCATATCCGGCATGGCGTAACGCATAATCACAATATCAAAACTGTCGGACTTTAACGCGGTCAGGCCTCCGTGGCTTGAATTCTCTAAAATCACCTGAAATCCACCTCCAATGATCAGCTGCTCCCGCAGATTCCGCGATATCTGCTCGTCATCAGAAATAATCAGGGCCCTACTTGACTCCTTCATCTAGTTACTCCTCCGTGGTGATGCGTATCGCCTCGTTGAGAGTAGTCAACTCCTGCCTGACCTTTAAGAAAGCATCGTCTCTAAGCGTCATCATAGAACACTTCTCTATGGCGTATTTTTTTATCTCGTCAATCGATGCGCGCTTAATGATCATTTCGCGCATAGCGTCATCTATAAGAACCGCTTCCAGAATAGCTACTCTACCATAAAAACCGGTATTATTGCAATATTTACATCCTGCTGACTCATAAAAATTTGCTTTTTCCCTGAATCCGATCTCTTTGAGATAGCTTTCCGGAATATTTATAGGCTTGCGGCACTGCGTGCACATCTTGCGCGCCAGACGTTGAGCGCACAGCATCACTAGGCTAGAAGCCACCAGAAACGGCTCAACCCCCATATCAATAAGGCGGGTAATGCTGGTGATGGCGTCGTTGGTGTGTAGTGTAGATAACGCCAGCTGACCGGTCAATGACGCTTTGATCGCGATGTCCGCTGTCTCGGAGTCGCGGATCTCCCCGATCATAATCACATCCGGGCTTTGACGAAGAAGAGAACGCAACCCGGAAGCAAAATCCAGTCCGATATCCGGGCGCACTTGGATTTGGGTAATACCTTCAATCTGATATTCAACCGGATCTTCGACTGTAATGATGTTACGCTCCGGAGTATTCAACTGGGTAATGACAGAATAAAGGGTTGTAGATTTCCCTGATCCTGTCGGACCGGTGACCAAGATCATCCCGTAAGGCTTAGCTATAGCTTCCTTAAAGATCCTCTCCGGCTGCTCGGAAAACCCCAACTTATCCAGGCCGATAGAAAGATTGGATTTATCCAGGGCGCGCAGGACAAATTTCTGACCGAACGTAGTAGGAAGCGCTGAAACGCGAAAATCCACTTCCCTGCTTTCAAAGCGCACCTTGAAACGGCCGTCCTGAGGGATACGATTCTCGGTTATATCCAGATTGGAAATAATCTTCAGCCTCGCCAGGATCGCGTTCTGATTAACCTTGGGGATCTTAAACACCTCATGAAGAGAGCCATCTATACGGTAGCGCACCCGCAGACAATCAATCTCAGGCTCAACATGGATATCAGATGCGCGTTTCTTAAGCGCCTGTGTCAACATCATGTCGACCAGCTTGACAATAGGCGCCTTTTCGCTTTCCTTTACCACGCCGGAAAGCTCGATCTCCTCCTGCGCTGACTGCACCTGTTCGCCTTTCTCAGAGATTGTCTCAAGCGTACTCTCCTCATCAAGTATTTCCTGAATATTCTTTGACTCCCGACTATACTGCATATCAATTGCCCTGCTAATTTCATCATCAGGACTTAATACGGTATCGATGCCACAGCTGGTAAGCGCCTTCAGGTCATCGAGTGCGAAGATATTAAGCGGGTCAGACATAGAAATAGTAATGGTGTTGCCGATCTTGGACAATGGAATAAGATTATAAAGGCGGGCCATACGCTCCGGCACTAGGCTGATTATAGCGGAATCAAATTTGAATTTCGCAAGTCGCAGCGTCGGCATATACAGATGCTCTGACAAAAGAGAAAGCAGGGCCTCTTCCTGGATAAACCCCTGCTCTACCAACACTTTGCGTAGAGGCACACCTTTCTCATGCTGTATCTGAAGAGCGCGCTCAAGCTGCTCTTTATTAAGCCGGTTGCTTTTAAGTAGAATATCGATTATGGTTTCTTTTAAAGTAGACATAGGTTATTCATCCGGAGCTGTAACACGCAACACTTCTTCCAAAGTAGTCAAGCCGCGCATGACCGCACTCAACCCCTCTTCCCTGAGAGTGCGCATGCCTTCCCTACGCGCCTGATCCTTGATTAAGCGCTCCTGCGCATGGGTCAATATCAGGTCGCGCACTGTCGGACTAATAAGCAAAACCTCAGCAATGCCTATACGCGAACTATACCCCATGTTAAAACAGCCCGGGCAACCTTTTGCCCGAAATAACTCCGTCGACTTGACCTTTGAAAAATCAAGCTTAAGGCTATCCACCATATCCCTCTTCAACACATATCTCTCCTTACAATGCTCGCAGAGCTTGCGTAAAAGCCTCTGGGCCATCACACATACAAGAGAAGAATTGATCATGTAAGGCTCAACACCCATGTTCACCAAACGCACGATAGCTCCAGGAGCCGTAGTGGTATGTAAAGTAGATAATACCAGGTGCCCGGTCAGAGCGCTCTTTATGGCAATATCCACAGTCTCAAAATCGCGGATCTCACCGATCATGATGATGTTGGGATCCTGACGCAGTATTGAACGTAACGATGCGGCAAAGGTCAACCCAATCTCCGGCCGCGCGGTCACTTGATTGATCCCTTCCAGCTGATATTCTACCGGATCTTCAACTGTCACGATATTCTTTTCCGGAGAATCAATAAACTTCAGAATCGAGTAAAGCGTAGTAGTCTTTCCGCTTCCCGTAGGACCGGTAGCCAGGATCATACCATGTGGAAGCTGTGAGACTTTCTTCAGTTTGGAGACAGCATCTTCGCTAAAACCCAACCTCTCGATATCCAGCATAGCCTGAGATTTATCCAACACACGCACCGCCACCTTCTCGCCAAAGCTTGACGGAAGTATGGATACGCGAAAATCTACCTCCCTACCGGAAAGCCTAACCTTAAACCTTCCGTCCTGAGGCAAGCGGTGCTCCGATATATCAAGATCCGACATGACCTTGATACGCGAAACGATAGATGCGTGCATGCTCTTGGGAGGAGATTTCTCTTCCTGAAGCACACCATCAATACGAAACCTCACCCGCAGCTTCTTCTCAAACGGCTCTATAAGAATATCAGACGACTTCTTCTTCACCCCCTGCTCAAGAAGCATATTGGTGATCTGGATAACCGGAGCCTCATGGCTGATACGCGCCAGCTCCTGGTCGCTAGGCAGGACTTCCCGCTCCTCCTGGATCAGCTCGATAGAAGAAACCGAGATCTCTTTGACCAGGTCGTCAATAATGCCTTTGGTGGCATCCGGATAGCCCAATTCAATGGCCTGCACTATATCCTGACTCGAAGAAATAATCGGATTGATTTTGTAACCGGTGAGCGCCTCTACATGGTCTATGGCAAAGATATTCAATGGATCTGCCATGGCCAAAGTAACCACATCACCGATCTTAGAAAGTAAGATGATCTGATAATGGCGGGCAACTTCTATGGGGATAAGCTTGATAATCTCGGGGGCAACCTTGAAACGCTTCAGATCTATGAGAGGCAGGCCCAGGCCTTCGCTCAAGATGAGTAAAAGCTCGCTTTCTTTGATAAACTTAAGCTCAATAATTATATCGCTTAGACGCCCGCCTTTTTCCTTCTGGACGATAAGCGCCTCATCCAACTCACCTTGAGTCAGATACTTATTGTTAATCAGGACTTCTCTCAGACGCTCTTTGAGTGATATCATAATAAAAAATCGTAACTAGTAATTTCGTAACTCGTAACTCGCAATACGGCACGCCGCTTTTTTAAAATTACGAGTTCCTAGTTACGAGCGTACGAGTTACGAGACGAAATTACTCCTTATCTTTATAATATTTCTCGATCTCCCTTTTTATGTCGGAAGATGTCGAAACAAAAGTCTGAATATTGCAGCCGGTCAACAGCTCCAAGTCTTCGATGGCCTGCACATTAAGCGGATTAGACATGGCCACACTCACGTTATTGCCTATCTTATCCACCGGAATAAGTATATACTGCCTGGCAACACGCGCAGGAATAATGGCGGCGATATCGGAGCTGATCTCATAATTTGTAAGCGGCAAATAAGGGAATCCATACTGCACAGTCAACGCCTGGGCAATATCCTCCTCCTTAGCGAACCCTAATTCCACGATCAGCTCACCTATTAGCCCACCCCGCTCGCGCTGCACCATCAAAGCCTTCTCAAGCTGGCGCTGAGTAAGGATACCACGCTCAATAAGCAACTCGCCCAATTGCTTACTAATAATCCTTCTTATAGGCATGTCGGAGGTTCCTTCAATCCGAGAATCCTGTTTTTTCCCTGCTTCTTGGCCAAATCCACAAGCTCGCGCGCCTTTATAATAAGCTCTTCAGCGCTAATGCCGTCAAGAGGGTTCTCGCTGACCCCTCCGCTGATAGTCAGGCGCTTGGTAGGATCACGTTCTTCCATAAAAGTATACTCGATTTTCTTACGGATATCCTCCGCCAGATCCTGCGCCTTACGCTTGTTCTTCTCAGGCAGCACTATCGCAAACTCATTGCCTCCGGTCCTGCCCACGCGGTCGATCTCTGAAACTGAATCGCGCACAATTGTGGAAACCCGCTTAAGAATAGCCTCAGCCTGCAGAGTGCCGAACTCCTGACGGTACTTCTGAAAATTATCGATATTGAACACCACGAACGAACAAGGTCGCTGATAGGTAATAGCCCTCTTGATCTCTTCCTGCAGGCGATTACGGATAAAGCCTTCGTTATAAGCCCCGGTGAGCGCATCTTTTATCTCCAGCGTCTCTACCCTATGCATAAGCAGGTTATTCTCAAGCGCTATAGATATCTGCTTAGCGAAGATATCCAGAAGCTCAAGGTCTTCCTTACTGTAAGTAAACGACTCCCTGGTGTTTCCTATGCCCAAAATAGCCATAACCCTTCCCATCAAATAAACCGGCAGCGCAATGGTGTTTTTTAAGCCGAATTTCTCAAAGAAATTATTCAGGACCATTTCCGGAGCAGAATTCTCGGTATCCAAGACCAGCGGCTTATTAGTCCTGGCCACCCTGCCAAAGAGGTCGTCCTTAGGGTCGATATTTATCTTCATCAACTGCTGCACATTCATCCCGTCGGCAGTCTTCATATAAAAAGCTTCCTGATTCTCCTCCCTGAATAACAGATATGCGGAATCGGAGGTCGCCAAAAGTTTGGCTTTCTCGGAGATGACTTTAATGATGTCCTCCAGGCGCGCGCCCAAAGAGATAAGTGAGCTAATCTGTAAAAGCCCGGAAAGCATCATCACCCGCTGCTGGGTCTCGATATTGATCTCTTTAGTCTTTTCGCTGTAAACCTTAAGCTCATCCATATTGCTACGGATACGCTGGGTCATCTGACTAAGGGCATCGCTTAGATCACCGACTTCATCCATATGCCCTACAGAGGAATCTTCGGGACTCCCGTTAAGGGCTATGGATTTTGCCGCGGCAGTCACCGAAATAAGACGATCAGAGACTTCTTTTATAATCATAAATCCAACCACGGCAATGGCCACACTGATAGACATCAGAATAAATACATAAATCTTTGCCGGACCTGGAACATTCGAGTAATTCATGATTATATAAAGAGAAACCAGCAGGGGCAGGATAGTCATGAGGGCAAAAGCGATTTTTAATTTATATCTAAGACCACGGGAAGATAAAGACATCATTTGTTTTTTAAGCATAATTACCTCCATTTTATGAATTTATAATACCACCTAACCTCTTCTATTGCAATATTTTATTATACTCCTGACGCAGTGATTCTTTGTCTATTCCCACATCGATAAAATCCCAGGGCAAAACCCCATCAGGCTGTTTTCCTTTAAGATATGACTCGGGGTCAACCTGTGATTCCCTGAAAGCATCCATCCATTTATCAATAGAAAAGCGGTCGCCCCAGGCGTCAAATCTTGCGCCATTCTTGAAAGCGGATAAAATAACTTGGCTTAACCTTCTGTCTCCCCGGGAAAGCACTCCCTCCAGAAAACTCATGCCGCGATTATGAAAACTCAGCTTCAGGCGCTTGTTTCTTGTCTTACTCCTAAGATAATCCTGCTTATTCTTCATCGAATCTTGAGGATCCATACCGCACCACTGAAATGCCGTATGCGGCTTGGGGATAAGCGTATTTATGCTGATATTCACCTGCGCCGGACGGCCGACCACCTTCCTGCTTAATTCCGAAACCCGTACGGAGAAATCGATGATCGCATCAAGGTCGCTCGCCTCTTCACCGGGAAGGCCGATCATAAAATAAAGCTTCACATGCTGATACCCAGACCGATACGCCTCTTCCAGCGCCTGAAAGAAACCCTGCTCATTAAAATCCTTTGCCAGCATATTCCGCAGACGCTCAGAGCCGGCCTCAGGGGCAAAGGTCAGGCCGGTCTTCTTGACCCGGGCAATGATAGATGAGAGATTCCCTACTTCCGCTTTTGCCTTTATCGACGGCAAAGACAAAGAGATACCCTTTCCCTGGAATAATTTATTAAGATCTTCCAACACCTTGTCAATGTCAGGATAGTCGCTCACCGAAAGCCCGATCAAAGACAACTCTTCATAGCCGGTAAACTTGTAAGCGCACTGCGCAAGATCCACTATCTGTTTATGGCTGCGAAAACGAAGCGGGGCATACTGGGATCTTGCCTGACAGAAACGGCAGCGGTTAGGGCAGCCGCGCATAACCTCAATGGGCACGCGGTCATGAACCACCTGAATATACGGCACAAGCCAATCAACCGGAAAATACGACTGGTCAAGGTTACGTACAAAACGCTTTTTTATTTCTGCTGGCAATCCGGGGAATCTCGGCTTAAATTCTTTTGCTCGCCCGTCCTCGCCGTAGCGCACTTCGTAAAGAGACGGACAATACACGCCTTCAACCTGCGCAAGCCGAATCAACAGCTCCTCCTTACTCATCACACCTGACCTAAATTTATCCATATACTCGCGGTAAACTGCGATAAATTCCAGGATCGATTCTTCAACCTCTCCTATCATGAAACAATCGACAAACTCATGCATCGGCTCGGGGTTCATCGAACAAGCACCCCCGGCGATCACCAAAGGATTTGACTTATCGCGCTCAGCCCCCTTTAAAGGAATATTGCCCAGATCCAATATGCGCAATACGTTGGTAAACCCAAGCTCAGAACCAAGGGAAAACCCGACGAGGTCAAAATCCTTCAGGGGCTTCTTTGACTCAAGTGAAAAAATACTTCTTTCTTCCTGCCTCAGCTTATCTTCCAGGTCTTCGTTAACAGAAAAAACCCGCTCGCAAACAATATCCGGCTGGCTGTTAAGAACCCCATAGATTATCCTGATACCAAGGTTGCTCATCCCCACTTCATACAAATCAGGAAAACTCAAAGCAAACTTTATCGCGGCAGGCTCAAAACGTTTGCGCGATACGTTCCACTCTTCGCCGATGTAACGTGCGGGCTTATTAACTTGTAAAAGGAGTTCTTCTAACATTATTTTAGAAAACTGCGCGGGTACGGTCAACATTAGCCAATATTGCTAAAGATATGAAAGTAACTATGACTGACGAACCACCGTAACTCATCAAAGGCAAAGGCAGGCCCACCACCGGAGCAATCCCCATGTTCATTGCCACATTGGTAAATATCTGAATAGCCAGCATCAGGGATATCCCGTAGGCCAATAGTTTTCCAAAAGAATCTCTGGTACGGCTTGCGATACTGAAACCCTGACGGATAAGCAGAAAATACAAAAGAAGCAGGAGCACGCTACCTGCTAAACCCCACTCTTCAGTAAATGTGGCAAAGATAAAATCCGTATGTGACTCCGGAAGAAAATACAGCTGGCTCTGGGTGCCCGCCAGCCACCCCTTTCCGAAAAAACCGCTTGAGCCGATTGCGATCTTAGACTGGATCACCGTGTACCCTGCCCCGAGGGGATCGATATTGGGATTTAAAAATACCAGAAGCCTATCTTTCTGGTAATCCCTCAGGAAATTCCACAGAAAAGGCGCGGGCAAAAACATGACCAATAAAAAAGTAAAAATATAGCGCAGCCTTACCCCGGTTATATAGAGCACGGCTATAAACAAAAACAGTATCATCAACCCGCTGCCTAGGTCCGGCTGCTCAATGATCAGGACCATGGGAATAGCCACATAAATAAAGGGCAGTATAATACCCTTCATGATCCCGAAACGCCTCGAAGGAAGTGAAGTATCGTCGACGGACTTTTTGCTGAAATAACGCGCCAGAAATATAACCAAGATAAGTTTGGCGAACTCCGAAGGCTGAAAATTAAACCAGGAGAACCTTATCCACCGCTGCGCGCCCAACCGCACCGCTCCAAGTATAAAAACCAACAGCAGAAAAATAAGCGTTAGAGTATAGATTACGTATGTCCAGTCCCAAAGACGGCGATAATTAAGGTTAGATATCACTATATAAAGCAATACCCCCAGGACTATCCAAATGATCTGGCGCTGGTAAATCGACTGCCACAACTGCCCTTCCTTCTGACAGGTACTGCTATAAATTGAAAGGACCCCGCAAACAGCAATGGCGATAGCTATTAATAAAATTGTCAGCTGCGACTTTCTCATATAAGCCCCTCTTTAACCATCTCCTCAATTATCTGTTTTGTTACTACGGTTGCCGCATAGCCTGAACCACCATGCTCTAATAACACGCAAATAGCATATCTAGGGCTCTTGTAGGGAAAATATCCTACAAACCACCCATGTGACAATCCGGGCGGAGCCTGGGCTGTGCCGGTTTTACCGACCACCGGCACGGAAAGCGTAGCCAAAACACTTGCTGTGCCGGTAGGACACACTACCACCTGACGCATCCCCTCCCTAACACTATCCATTGTAGTATCTTTGATCGCAACTTTAGTCGCCTGTCTTGCCCAATACACAGATAAATCTTTTCCGTCGACAGACTTAACTATATAAGGAGTGACCAATGTTCCGTTATTGGCAAAAACCGAGATCATGCGTACCATCTGAAGAGGTGAAACCAAGACATCGCCCTGGCCGATGCTTAAATTAGCCGTATCTCCGTCATACCAGCCCTTAAACCTGCGGATCTTCTTCCACATAGGATTTGGTATAAGTCCTGCGGACTCATTAGGCAGCTCAAAACCCGTGGACCGTGAGAGCCCAAACTTAAGCGCATACTCGTACATATTCTGCGCACCCAAAAGTAAACCAGTGTGATAAAAATAAGTATCACAGGAGTCAGCAAGCGCCAGTGTCAAATCCTGCTGACCGTGTACATTCCAGCATTTGAAATCTCTCCCTCCCACCATAGTCGCCCCGGTGCATACAAATACGGTATGAGAATTTATTTTACCTGTTTCAAGGCCCGCGGCTGCCACGATCGGCTTGAAGATCGAACCGGCAGGATAAACGCTTGCCACCGCACGATTAATAAGCGGACCCTCGGAATCGCTAAATAACCGGTTTATGACTCCGGCAGGCCGCTCAATAAATACAGACGGACTAAAATTCGGAAAGCTGGCCATAGAAATCACCTCTCCGGTAAAAGGATCCATGATCACCACGCACCCTTTCCTGCCCGCAAGGCTGGTTTCAACAATCTTTTGAATCTTTAAATTTAAAGTCAACTGAATATCCCTGCCGTTATATGGAGGCCTGAAGCCCAGCACCCGGGTAAACCTGCCCCGGTGATCAACCTCTACCGACAGCCCGCCCTCTTCCTGGCGCAGATAATAATCGTATTTTTCCTCTACTCCGCCAAAACCCACGATATCTTTTGTCTTATAACCGTAATTCTCTAAGTTTGTCAAGCGCCAACGGTCTATTTCATTCAAATACCCCAAGACATGACAGGCAAGATTTCCATAAGGATAGCGGCGCACCGGATTCGGATGGATCATGATCCCGGGGATCTCGCTCTTAAGCTCCTCAAGAGCGATCGCCTGTTTTAGATCGATATTCCTGGCTATCACAGTTGGGACAGATGAATTCAGATAACTTTTATCAAACACTTTCGTGAGCTCGTCGGGATTCACCTCTAGGACGCGCGCCACATCACCCAACACCTTCAACACCGCAGCGTTATTTCGCGTAAGTATAAGCACTTCATAGGAAAGCTTGTTATCCACCATGACACAGCCGGCACGATCCAAAATCTTTCCCCTTGCTCCCGGCTGAGGAAGAAGGCGGATGCAATTCTTGTTACTTAGTTCCTTATATTTCCCGCCACTGATAACCGTAAGGTTTATCAAACCCAAGAAAAGGACAAGAAACATTAAAACTACAAATATGATGACTATTCTGATCCTGTTCATAGT
The DNA here is from genome assembly GCA_026387455.1 of Candidatus Omnitrophota bacterium. Lineage (GTDB taxonomy): Bacteria > Omnitrophota > Gorgyraeia > Gygaellales > Profunditerraquicolaceae > JAPLLR01. Next base: position 13,609 of record JAPLLR010000033.1, read on the forward strand.
GAGGCTACTTTTTTAAGAAGCGGCAGGCAGAGAGCTGTGTAGAAAGTTTCAATGATTATGATGCGCACAAAGATCCCGAGCGGGATATAGTTGCCAAGATAAACCAACGCCAAGCCGACCAACAGATGATGGGCCAGCGCCACAACCGCCATAAGCGCAACAACCAAATACGGATTATCGAAAGATATATCACGCTTTAGCCGTATGATCAATACCGACCAGAGCCCGAATAATATCAGGTTGAATCCGAATGGCTGCGCTGCCAGAATATCTTTAAAAAATCCGGCTGAAACACTTAAAATCAGGGCCCACTTCAGCTCAAACTCTAAGGCAGCAATGACCACGCATATCAATAATAAATCCGGCTTGACCCCGAAAAATCTTATGGAATTCAGGACTGTATCCTGCAGCAGAGCGCAGGCAAAAATGACCAGAAACAACACCCATTTTTTCATTGTACGATGATCAGGAGCTCTTCCACTCCGGAAAGAGTCACTGCGGGCTTGACAATCGCGTAGCGGCTGAGGCCTGAGAATTCCCTATTGATCTCAGCCACCGTGCCAATGAGTACACCCTTCGGGTATAATTCATTGAGTCCGGAAGTCACCACAATATCGCCGACCTTGGCGTCAACATCTTCGGGCAGATATCGCATGATAAGATAATTTCCTAGCGTACCAGAAACAAGCCCTTCCTGACGCGAGCGCTGCAGCATCGCGGAGACAGAAATATTCGGATCATTAATCAGGGTGACCTTGCTGGTAAACGCAGTCACTTCGCTAACCCGGCCAATAAGACCTAAGAAACTTATCGCTACCATCCCCCGTTTTATCCCGCTATTAGCGCCTCTATCAACCATGACCACGGAAGTCCAGCTGTCGGCGCTGCGGCCGATGGCATGTGCGGGTATGACCTTAAAAGGCGTCTCCTTCTTTAGACTAAGCAAATCCTTTAAGCGATTATTCTCCTGCACAGTCTCAGCATATGCGATAAGCTTACTGCGCAGGAAATCGTTTTCTTTGCGAAGCATTTCATTTTTAATGTAGTTGCGGTGATAAAATATAAACCCGCCGATCTCCCGCTGGATAGCGTTAATAAGATTAAACGGCTGGGGAAAAGTATCGGTTAACGGTGCGCGTATCGCGGATATTACAAATGAGAGGAATAGTAACAGGCAAATACAAGTTGCGGCAATTATGAGGGATTTCTTTTTTGCTTTAAGCACATCTTAAAGGTAAAGCGGGATCTATCGGTTATCCGTGTGTTTCGGCTTTAACAGGGACGGTGACTTTTTTGAGGTACTTGATCTCGTTTAATACTTTACCTGTTCCGTTAGCGACCGCAGTCAAAGGATCTTCGGCAATATGAACCGGCAGACCCGTCTCTTCAGATATCAGCTTATCCAGGCCCTTCAAAAGCGATCCGCCTCCGGCCATGACAATACCATGCTCAATAAGATCAGCAGCGAGTTCCGGAGGAGTGCGCTCAAGAGCGATCTTTGTAGATTCAAGGATGGCCCGCACCGGTTCCTGCAGCGCCTCGCGAATCTCTTCGGAGGTAATAGTGATAGTCTTAGGCAATCCGGCTACCAGATCCCTCCCCCTTACTTCCATAGTCAATTCTTCTTCCAAGGGATACGCAGACCCGATCTTGATCTTTATTTCTTCAGAAGTACGCTCGCCGACCATAAGATTATAAGTCTTCTTCAAATATTCAATAATAGCCTCGTCCATCTCGTCTCCACCGATGCGTATAGAGCGCGAGAATACTGTCCCGGCTAGCGAAATCACGGCAATTTCCGTGGTGCCCCCTCCGATATCAATGATCATATTACCCACCGGCTCCTGTATAGGCAGGCCAACTCCGATAGCCGCGGCAATAGGCTCTTCGATCAAAAATACCTCACGCGCACCGGCTCGTTCAGCGGAATCTTTTACCGCGCGCTTTTCCACTTCCGTGATCCCGGAAGGTATGGCGATAACGATTCTCGGCCTGACCAGAACCCGACGATGGTGCACCTTTTTTATGAAATAACGTAACATCGCTTCCGTAATCTCAAAATCCGCGATAACCCCATCTTTCATGGGGCGGATGGCGATGATATTGCCGGGTGTGCGGCCAAGCATGCGCTTTGCCTCTTCACCGACAGCCAGAACATGGGAAGTCCCCCGCTCAATAGCTACAACCGAAGGCTCGCACAAAACCACTCCTTCACCCTTTACAAAAACCAGGGTCGTGGCAGTGCCCAGATCAATACCCATATCATTGGAAAATAAGCCGAGGACGTAGTTAATAAGACGTTTTAAGACTTCGCCGAGATTTGCCATAATTTGCTCCCTGATTACCTATCGGTAGATTAACCTAACGGTGGTTTGTTAAGAAGTTTATATTGCCCCCTTCGGGGGCAGTTCAATCATAAGTTTACGTTCACTTCGTTCCGTAAACTTAGATTTCACTGATTCTAACAAGAATTAAACCCTATGTCAAATGAAAAGTTACGACAATTTACCGGTCAATCCGGTAATCGCCCTGACAAATCCCGGAAAGGACTTTTTGATGCAGGAGATATCCTCTATTTTTACCGGGCCGGCAGCAGCCAAGCCGGCTACGATCATGCTCATGGCAGTGCGGTGGTCGCCAAAACTTTTTACTATCGATCCCTTCAGGCCTGTGCCAGAGATCTCAATACTTTCTGAATCGCCGGCCTTTAAAACTATGATTTTTCCCCCCATCTTCCTTAAGTTCTCGGTCATAGAGCGGATACGATCTGTCTCTTTTACCCGCAGCTCCCCTACTTCCTTAAAAACGGTTTTTCCTTTAGCCAGGGCAGCCGCAACCATCAAAACAGGAATCTCATCTATCAAAGAAGGCACCTCATCCTTGCTTATTGTTGTAGCCTTAAGAATACTCGATCTGACGACAATATCCCCCATCGGCTCCCTTCCTGACACCTTCTTTCCCTTTACGGTCAGCTTGACACCCATTCGTTTTAATACTTTAACTATGCCCATCCTCGACGGATTTAAAGTAATATTTTTTATCGTTATCTCTGAACCCGGAACGATAGCCGCTGCAACCATGAAAAACGCGGCAGACGAAATATCGCCAGGCACATAAATTTTTCTCGGAGAAACCAATTCTCCTCCCCCTTTAACCATTACCACATTTCCCTTAGCACTGAATTTAGCTTTAAAAAGCTGCATCATGCGCTCGGTGTGATCGCGCGTTGCCATCTGCTCGATCACTTTAGTTTTCCCTGAAGCATAAAGTCCGGCTAAAAGTATGGCGCCTTTTACCTGCGCTGAAGCAACAGGTAAGCGATAGGTTATAGAATGCAGAACTTTTCCTTGGATTGTAAGCGGAGGATACTCGTCCTGATTCCTACGGCAGCCGGCTATATCCGCGCCCATCAACCGCAAAGGTCTGGTTACGCGCAACATCGGCCTTCCTGACAAAACCTTTCCTGCCACCAACTCTGTTTTGAAACCCTGCCCGGCCAACAAGCCGGTCATGAGCCTGAAGGTTGTCCCTGACTCGCCAACAAAAATCGGGCTAACGGCTTTTCTCAAGCCATATAGCCCGTTGCCTTTTACTTCTATAACAGATTCACTGCGTTTATTTATACTGATCCCCAACTGCTTAAAAACCACAACCGTGGACAGGCAATCTTCGTTAAAAGGAAAATTCTCGATTACGGTCTTGCCTTTAGAAAGCGCACCGAGTATTACTGCGCGATGCGCTACAGACTTGTCTCCGGGGATAGATACGCTCCCCTTAAGGCCGGAAACACGCCGGATTACAAAACCGCTCATCTAGATTTTGCTACAACTTTATCGCCTTCAGAAATCTTGGTTTTATCCGCAGTCACAAATCCGGCGGCAGACATGGAGTCATGCACCTTCTCTACCTTGACATCTCCGACATATGCGCCGTTATGGTAAATGGAAAACTCATTGCCTACAGCAATACCGTCCCTGCTCCCCATGCTGATAACCGCGAAATTATAATCTTTATTCACCACCAGCACCTTACCTTCGTTCGCGGCCGTCGGCGCAGCAAACTTGGGCGAGGTCACCGCGGCAGGCTTGACTTTTGTCTTGGTCGCTTTAGCCTTGGTTGCCTTGACTTTCTTACCTTTTTTAGTGGGCCCGGATTGGGCAATCTGTGTCTCGGGCGTAGAGCTGACCACAATCTTTCCCAGTTCTATATCGCGGGTCTTTGCTTCTAGATCATTGATCTTACCCTCAAGAGTTTTCTTCTGCATGTCCAGCTGATTCAGCTGCTCCTGGGTCTTTCGCCCTTCATCCTGAGCCTGATTCAATTTATTCTCAAGATCAGCGCGAGAAGCCTTCTGCTCATCAAGATCCGCCTGCATTTGCTCAAGCTTAGCCAGCGCCTCCTGTCTTCCAGACTTCTCTATCTGCAATTCGCTGCTTAAGAACTCAACCTGTACTTTGCCTTCCTGCAACTTAAGCTGCAGGTCAGAAATCTTATTCTTAGAATCCTCGAGGCTAGTTTCAGTTACTTTCAGACGGGTGTTAATATCATCCATCTGCACCTGAAGATCCAGGTTCTTTGCGTGCTCTTTCTGAAAAAGATAAAAACCACCTCCGGCAACAGCTAACGCGATTATAACTAAACCAGTTAATACTATCGTTATGACATTGCCTTTTCGGTTCATTGCATCCTCCTTGAGCACAAGCTCAACCCCAAACTATCCATTAAGTTTGGGGGTACGCAGAAAGCGGAATACTTATTATAAATTTATCATACCGGAATTGCTTTCTTAAGTTAGCACTATAACACGAGTTAGATAAAAATCAAGGATAATTCTTAATTACTTCACTAAATTCCTCAGGTGCTATAGAAGTAAACTCCATCAGCTTTCCCGTGCGCGGATGAATAAACCCGAGGCTTTTGGCGTGAAGGGCCAGGCGCTTAAAAGGATTTTGTTTGCCGTACTTTGTATCGCCGAGAATCGGGTGCCCCAGAAACGCGCAATGCACCCGCAGCTGATGGGTCCTGCCGGTAAACGGCTCAAGCTCGAGATAACTGAATTTATCTGTACGTTTGATAGTGCGATAGCGGGTCTTAGCGAATCTGGCTTCTTTGTGAAAACTCACCGCCATGCTCTCGCGCTTAACCGGATGCCGGGCAATAGGGACCTCGACCACATCCTCGTCGAACTCTACCTTTCCCTTGACTAATGCTATATATGTGCGCTTGATGCTGTGATCGGCAAATTGCTTGGCTAGCGCCAAATGAGTGAAATTATTTTTTGCGACTACTAATAGTCCGGAAGTCTCCTTATCCAGGCGATGCACTATACCCGGCCGCTCGGGGTTCACGTCGGAAAGTTTCCCAAATCGGTAAAGCAGGCCATTGACTAAAGTATGCTCACGATTCCCGGGAGCCGGATGCACCACTAGCCCAGCCTGCTTGTTGATCACCGCCAGGTCATCATCCTCATAGACCACTTCAAGCGGTATCGATTCGGCATCCAGCGCCTTATCGGCCATCTTATCCTTTATGACCACTTTGAACTCTTCGCCGGATTTTACTTTGGAATGCGGCTTGGGCACAGCCTCATCGGCCAAAACGACCTGGCCGCCCCTGATCATGCTCTGAATAGATGTGCGGGAGAGCCCGGTTTTCTGCTTCTGGAAAAAATCCGCCAGAAACATATCTAACCGCATCCCGTTTTGAGCGGGATCAACTTTCAAAATATATTCCTGCATTTTATTTCCTCGCTTTATGAATAATGATCAAACCGACAGCAGAGACGAAAAAAACCGCGATGCTTAATAATTGAAACAGGGTCAGGCCTAATAGAAACACAGGGCTGTCAGCGCGTAAGAATTCAACAGAGAATCTTTTCAACGCGTAGAGCAACAAGTACGCGTAAAAGACCTGCCCATCACGATGAGGCCTGTCCTGCAACGAACGCAAAACAATATATATCACAAGTAGCAACAATGTAGAATACAGCTGGGTAGGGATAAGTATCGCCTGATGTACCGGGAAATACAACCCGAAATCCGTATGTTTTCCGAAACAGCATCCGTTAAGAAGGCATCCTATCCTTCCGATAGCCTGAGCAAGAGCCACAAATGGCACGATCAGATCCAAAGTGCAATAGATTGACTTTCCTTTTACCTTTATATAGACGATTGCAGAAAGAGTGCCGAGCAACAGACCGCCGAACCAGGCTAGGCCTCCGCGCTGGAGCATAATGATCTCTGCGGGGTGAGCCGCATAGTAGCTAAAATTATCTAGCACATAAAATATACGTGCACCGGCTACCCCGGATACAAAAGCGATAAAAAGCATATTAAATATCATGTCGGGATTCAGCCCCAGCCTTTTTGCCTGCTGACAGGCAAGCCACGAGGCCACGACAAAACCAATAACCAGCATAAACCCGTAAGAGTACACGGTAAAAGGCCCAATAGTACAAATCTCAGGAAACATTATTACCCTCTTTAAATATCAGTGTCCAGCCGAGTATCAGCGCTCCCACAGTGATAGCAGAATCCGCGACATTAAACACCGGCCAGAAATGAAAATCCAAAAAATCTATCACGTATCCGAAGAAAACGCGGTCGATCAAATTGCCCAGCGCTCCGGCCAGTATCAAGCTCAAGCCGATACTATATGCCTTGCGATGCCTGTTAGATTTGAGCTCCGAATATATAAGCAATACGGCAACAACAGAAGTAACGATAAACAACGGAACCTGATTCTTTAAAATACCGAACGCCGCCCCGCGGTTATGCACTAGTGTCAAAGAGAATATCCCCTTAATAACGCAAATCGGCTGGTTTAAAGACAGGCTTTGAGCGGCGATATACTTGGCGAGCTGATCAAAGGCAATAATTGCGGCAACGATGATAAAGATCATCGGAGGATAAAAATCTTACTTCTTCTCTCTCTTAGACTGGCACTTGACGCAAAGGGGAGCGTAAGGAAGGGCCTTAAGCCTGTTTTTCGCGATAATGCACTTACAATCCTCGCATACACCGAATATCCCCTCTTCTATTTTCTTAAGCGCCTCATCAAGAGCGTAAAGCATCTCACGCTCGTTGGAGGCCAGGACCAGGGAAAACTCTCGGTCGTAGCTGTCGGTGGCAACATCGGCCATATGATAAGCGTACCCGGAAATATCTCCGGATGCTTCTTTCTGGGACTTCTTAAGCGTATTTTCCGATATATGCTTAATCTCATCAAGGATCTCTTCTTTTTTCTTTAAAACTATCTTCTTAAAATCCTTCAGATCCTTCTTAGTATATTTCTTTTTCAATTTATAATACCTCCCCTATAGCCCCCAGGCACTTATCACATATCTGGGGATGCTTACTAGACACTCCGACTGACTGGCTATAATTCCAGCAGCGCACGCATTTTGTTCCGTCTGCTTTACTGACTACTATGGATATCTCTGGGCAGCTCTTGCTAGGCACTCCGCCCTCAAGCGTATCCTGCTTGACTACGCTTACCCCTGACACCTTGAATATCTCTAGAAGATCGCTCTTTAAACTGGCTACATAATTATAACGGATTTGACTATTTGTCAATAGAATTATTTGCGCGTCAAATGAGCTACCGATCTCACCGGCTGTCCGCTTCTCCTCAAGGGCCTTAGCTATATCAGGAATCATTTCTATGGCCAGCCTAAGCTCCTCTTCAATATTTTTATCTACAGGCATATCGTGCTGCGCAAAAACAGGATTCGGGTGAGGCCATTGGGCAAGATGCACGCTGGAAATGTCGGCATCTCCATGTTCCTTAGGCATCGCAGCCCAAATTTCTTCAGCAGTAAAAACAATGATCGGAGCCATTACTCTGACAAGTGAATTCAATACCTCGTACATCGCGGTCTGCGCGGCCCTTCTTTCCCTGGAACTGGCGGCGTAAGTATATAACCTGCCCTTGACCATATCCAAATAATACATCGAAAGGTCTTCATTGCAAAAATCGTATATAATCTTGTAGGCTTTATGAAACTCAAAATGATCGTAAGCGTATTCCGCAAGATTCGATATTCTCTCAAGCCTAAACAGGATCCATTTATCGATCCTGCGTAAATCTTTATAACCGACCTTTTGGTTCTCGGGATCAAAACCGTTAAGGTTACTAAGGATGAAACGGATGGTATTCCTGATCTTGCGGTACGCCTCCGACAGGCGCAAAAGGATCTCCGGAGAGATCCGGATGTCTTCATTATAGTCGCTTGAAGCCACCCAGAGCCTCAAAATATCCGCTCCGTAAACCTTAATGATATCAAACGGAGAGGTTACGTTACCGAGCGATTTCGACATCTTCCGACCATCTGCATCAACCACAAAGCCATGTGTAAGCACGCTTTCAAAAGGGGCGTGGCCGTCAATACAAACCGATGGGATCAGCGATGATTGGAACCATCCCCGATGCTGATCCGAACCTTCTAAGTACAATGCGCAAGGGGTCGTGCCGCCAAGCGCAAGCCTTTTTTTGAGCACAGCCTGATGGCTGACCCCGGAATCGAACCAAACATCCAGAATATCGCTGCCCTTATCAAACTCTTTAGCCTTACAATTCGGACACTGCACATCGGTAGATAAAAATTCATTTACATCTAATTCAAACCAACAATCAGACCCGGCTTTCGCGCTAAACTGCGCGAATTTCTCGATCACTTCAGGATGAAGGATCTCCTGGCGACAATTCTTGCATATTAACGCCGGAATCGGCACTCCCCAATAACGCTGTCGGGATAGACACCAGTCCGGACGGAGCTCCACCATCGCCGAGATCCTCTCTCTTCCTGCCTCAGGAATCCAGTGCACATCATTCTTTATCACCTCCAACAGCTTATTCTTAAGATTATTATGTTCAAGACTCAGAAACCATTGCTTGGTAGCCCGGAAAATTATTGGGTTCTTACAACGCCAGCAATGCGGATAGGAATGCCCGACCTTACTATCAAAAAGAAGGTACCCTAAGTTTTTAAGTTTTTCGATGATCAGAGGATTTGCATCATAGACATTCATTCCCTTAAATTCAGCGCAGGTTGCGTCAAAATTACCTTTAGAATCCACCGGCATGATGATCTCCAGCTTATATTTGATACCCGTAAAATAATCCTCATTTCCATGACCGGGCGCGGTATGCACCAGACCAGTGCCATCGTCTTTTGAAACGTAATCCGCCAGGACCACTTTACCTTTTCTTAAACCAAAAGGATGCGTATATTGCAGGCTCTCAAGCTGTCTGCCGGTAAATTCTTTTACGATATCAAACTTTTCAATCCCTGCCTGCTCCATGACTTTAGGCAGTAATAATTTGGCAATTACCAAATTTCCTTTAACGGTCATAACATAAACATAATTCAGGTCCGGATGCACTGCCACCGCCACATTGGCAAGCAATGTCCAAGGTGTCGTGGTCCAAATGACCAAAAAGCTCTCTTTATCAAAACCCGCCGCCTCATCCAGCTTGAATTTCACATATACCGATGGAGAAGAATGGTCCTCGTATTCAACCTCAGCCTCGGCAAGCGCGGTCTCACATCTATAGCACCAGTTTACCGGCTTGAGGCCGCGGTAGATGTACCCGGACTTTACCAGTTCTTTCAGGGAACTGATAATGCTCTCTTCGTAATCCGGACTTAGCGTCAGATAAGGATCCTGCCAGTCAGCGAATATGCCCAGCCGCTGGAATTGCTCTTTCTGATTTAACACGTATTTCATCGCATACCCGTGGGCTTTTTTCCTGAATTCCAATTGAGTGATCTGGTATTTTGTGATCTTTAATTCTTTAAAAAGAGCGTGCTCTATGGGCAGGCCATGGCAGTCCCACCCGGGGACATATGCCGCATCGAAACCCTCCATAGTCTTAAATTTAACAATGATGTCTTTTAAGGTCTTATTCAGGGCATGACCGATGTGGATATCGCCGTTTGCGTAAGGAGGTCCATCGTGCAGAATGTATTTACGGCAGCCATGGGATTTCTCACGAATAACTTTATAAATATCTTTATCCTGCCATTCCTTCAATAATAATGGCTCGCGCTTAGGCAGGTCCGCTTTCATGGGAAAGCTGGTCTGCGGAAGGTTCAATGTTGATTTATATTCAGGACTATTTGACATATTTTCCTAAGATAATATCCAAATCCTTTTTGGTCTTCTCCGGGATAAGCGATTTATCGGTCATAATGGCGAACTTCAGCGCGTCCCTGCACTTACAATTTCTCTCTATATCGATATTTTTAAGCACGCTCACCAAAATCTTCTTAGCGTTCTCGATATTCTTGGTCAAATAGCTAATCACCAGGTCGATTGACACCGACTCATGCGTCGGGTGCCAGCAGTCGTAATCAGTTACCGCGGCCAGCGTAGAATAGCAGATCTCCGCCTCGCGGGCGAGCTTTGCCTCGGCAAGATTAGTCATGCCGATAATATCCATGCCCCAGCTACGGTAAAGATTGGACTCTGCCAGTGTCGAGAATGCCGGGCCCTCCATGTTCAGATACGTGCCTTTAGGATGCACCCTTACCCCGATTGACTTTGCGGATTCGTAGATCTGCTGGCTTAGTACATCGCAGACAGGACGCGAAAACTCAATATGGGCGACAATGCCGTCTCTAAAAAAAGTCATATCTCGTCCATAGTTGGTCCTATCCACAAACTGGTCCACCACCACGAAATCCATAGGCCTTAGCTCTTCCTTAAGGCTACCACAAGCGCTTATCGAGATGATACGTTCAACGTCCAGCTTTTTCATCCCGTATATATTCGCCCGGTAATTAATCTCAGTCGGAGAAATCCTGTGCCCTATGCCGTGGCGGGGAAGAAAAACCAACTCTTTTCCCTCAAGCTCACCAAGAATATACTTACTTGATGGCTCGCCAAAAGGAGTCTCAACCGCAACTTCCCGGACATTAGCAATACCTTCTATCTTATATAAACCGCTTCCTCCGATAACTCCAATTCTGCCCATAGTTAATTTCCTTTCGATAATTCCTTGGCTCTTTTTAACGCTGCCTGCGCAGCTTCCTCCCAGGTGCCACCCTTATTTATCACCGCAAGACCGGCCTCGGTAGTCCCGCCCTTGGAAGCAACCTGACTCCTTAGCTCAGCCGCCGAAATACCAACCTTAGCTACTACGATCATACATGCGTTTGCGGTGTTTGTTGCCAAATAAACCGCATCCTCGCGATTAAACCCAACAGCCTCTGCGGCTTTCTCAAGACGCATCCTTAAGGTAAAACGCGTATGCTCAGGAATATTCTTGGGATCGATTTTTTCTTTATCCAGATAGTCGAAGATATACCCAGGGCCGCTTCCGGAAATAGCAGTTGCCGCATCCATCATGCTTTCATCGATATTTCTGGTGCAACCAATCTGCCCGAAAAGCTCATCGGCAAATTCCAGGTCACTGTCATCCGCGAACCTACCCTTGCAAACACAGGTGACCGACTCTCCGATCTTCGCTCCCAAATTAGGCATTGAGCGGATCACACGCACATCTCCCAAAGCTTTTTCGATATTTCCTGTGCTGATCCCGGCAGCGATAGAAATCACCAGATTCTCTTGCGCCTTGCCCTTCATTTCCCTTAATACCGGAGCGAAATCCTGCGGCTTGACTGCCAATATCAGCGCAACGGATTTACTCAGCAGCTCCGCTATATTCTTAGCGATCGTAATGCCTTTAGCTACTTTTAGTTTCTCTTTATCCTTATCAAAAACGATCAACGGATAATTAGACTTTAATCGCTCTGCTATCGCCAAACCCATATTCCCGAAACCGATTATGCCTACCGTATCATTCATATATAGCCCTTCCTAT
>JAPLLR010000049.1 GCA_026387455.1 Candidatus Omnitrophota bacterium
GCATCTCCATCCGGCTTTTTTTGCCTTTGGTGTACACCTTAGTAGTCATTCTCTGCCCCATATCACCCTGCTGTATCACTAAATCATACTGCACCGTGGAGTAGCTTCTCACTGCCCAAGCCAAAGTCACAGCCGCAAATAAGCAAATAAACAACATCGTCAAATGCTTTATAATCACTCTCATTAAGTTATCTCCTCTGGGTGCACAATCCTTCCCTTAACAGCTGATGCCGCCGCAACCGCCGGATTAGATAGGTACACGTTCGACTTGGGGCTTCCCATCCTGCCCACGAAATTACGGTTAGTAGTAGCTATGCAGGTTTCACCTTCCGCAAGAATCCCCATATGCCCGCCAAGGCACGGGCCGCAGGTTGGTGTTGAAAAAACCCCTCCGGCTTTGACGAATATTTCCGTCAAGCCCTCATCAATAGCCTGCAGGTAGATCTTCTGAGTAGCCGGGATAACGATCAATTTGACTCTCCCGGAGACTTTCTTACCCTTTAATAACTTAGCGGCAATACGTAAATCTGAGATCCTGCCGTTAGTGCAAGAGCCGATCACAACCTGATCCACCAAAATATTCTTCAGTGCGCTTACCGGCTTAACATTACTAGGAAGATGTGGGCAAGCAACCTGGGGCTCTAAGCTAGAAATGTCCCATTCAAAAGTTTGCGCGTAGTTTGCGTCATAATCTGAATTATAATAAATCCATTTGCGTTTAAACTGCGCAACAAATTTCTTGGTGATCTCATCCGGCTCAATTATGCCCGCGCGACCTCCGGCTTCGATCGCCATATTGCTCATAGCAAAACGATCATCCATAGGAAGCCTGCGGACCACCGGACCGGTAAACTCCATAGCCGCATACAAAGCTCCGTCCACACCGATATTTCCTATAGTGTAAAGGATCAGGTCTTTACCGCTGACCCATTTGTCCATTTTTCCCGTATAAATAAATTTAATGGAGTGCGGCACCTTTAACCAGATCAAGCCATCGATAAAAGCCCGGGCCAAGTCAGTTGAACCTATGCCGGTTGAGTAACAGCCAAGCGCACCATAAGTACAGGTATGAGAATCAGCGCCGATGACCAGGTACCCCGGGCCCACCAACCCCTTCTCTGGCAAAAGCGCATGCTCAATACCCATACACCCGACTTCAAAATAATTTCCAATTTTCTGCTGCTCGGCAAAATTAGCCAGCACCTTGCACTGATTTGCACTCTTTAAATCCTTTGCCGGGGCAAAATGATCAGGCACCAGAACTATTCTTTTGCGGTCAAACACTTTGGTAAAACCCGCCTTAATAAATTCTTCTATAGCGATAGGCGCAGTAATATCATTGCCAAGAGCAATATCCACCTTAGCCTCAATAAACTCACCCGGGGCAATATCTTTCTTACCGCAAGTGTGCGCCAATAATATTTTCTCAGCGATTGTGTGACCCATGGAAAGTTAACCTGTGTATTTTCTTACGATGAGAGAGGCGTTGTGGCCGCCAAACCCGAGGGAGTTAGACATACAAACATCCACATTTACCGAACGTGCTGTATTCGGGACATAATCCAGGTCGCAATCCGGATCAGGATACTCGTAATTTATTGTCGGGGGTACCACGCCGTCCTTAATAGCCAAACAGCAGGCAATAAGCTCCACGCCGCCGGCTGCGCCCAGCAAATGACCGGTCATGGATTTGGTAGATGAAACCATCATTTTCTTGGCATGAGCGCCAAAAGCCATCTTCATAGAAAGTGTCTCGATCTTATCGTTAAGCTTGGTGGAGGTGCCGTGGGCGTTGACATAATCAACATCCTCAGGGTTAAGCCCGGCGTCTTTAACAGCCAGCTGCATTGCCCGGCCCGCGCCGTCACCTTCCGGATCAGGAGCGGTAATATGATAGGCGTCGCAGGTCATGCCATACCCCACCATTTCAGCAATTATGGGAGCGTTTCTTTTCTTGGCGTGCTCCAAAGTCTCCATCACCACAATGCCGCAGCCTTCAGCCATGATAAATCCGTCGCGCTCCTTGTCAAAAGGCCGACAGGCTTTTTCCGGGTCGTCATTTCTGGTAGATAATGCCTTTAAAGCGCAGAAGCCACCTACACCGGTAGGAGCAACAGCGCTCTCCGTGCCTCCGGCAACCATCACATCCGCGTCTCCACGCTCTAAAATCCTGAACGCATCACCGATAGAATGCGATCCCGAAGCACAGGCTGTAGCCACACAAATATTCGGGCCCCTTAAACCAAAGAAAATACCGACCTGACCGGCAGCCTCATTAACGATAAGCATAGGGATCAAAAACGGCGACATGCGGCCGGGGCCTTTATTAAGCATAATCTTATGCTCTGCCTCGATTATATGAAGACTTCCGATGCCGGAACCCACGACTACGCCGATGCGCGTCCTATCCTCTTTTTTTAAATCCAGGCCAGAAGCTTCTATCGCTTGCTTTGCCGAGGCTACCGCAAACTGGGCGAATCTATCCATTCGCTTTATATCTTTAAAAGACATGCCAAAACTAGAAGGGTCAAAACCCTTGACCTCTGCGGCAATGCGGGAATCGAACTGGGAAGGATCAAAACAAGTGATCGGCCCCACGCCACCCAAGCCATCCTTACAAGATTGCCAGAAGGCGGGAACGCTGTTGCCGATGGGAGTGATTACTCCGAGGCCGGTGATTACAACTCTATTTTCTTTATTTGTGCTCATTTAAAATTTACCCCGCTTTTAAATGGCGGGGTAAATAGGCTTCATTAGTTAATACGGAGTAATTTATTTGTTGCCGGCCTTCTCTTCGATATACTTTACTGCGTCGCCGACGGTGGTGATCTTCTCGGCATCCTCATCGGGGATCTCGACACCGAACTCTTCTTCCAATGCCATGACCAACTCAACGGTGTCCAGCGAATCCGCGCCCAGATCATCCACAAATGATGCCTCAGGGGTGACTTCTTCAGGCTTAACACCTAGCTGCTCTGCGATTATTGATTTTACCTTATCTTGCACTGCCATTTGGATCCTCCTTAATTTGCCCGTATATCACGGGTCTGCAAATTAACCCTATACCATAACCATACCGCCGTCAACCACAATCGTCTGGCCGGTAATATATCCTGAATCTTCTGACGCTAAAAACAGGCACGCCGCAGCTACGTCATCGGGGGTGCCAAACTTATCCAACGGTATCGCCTCTTTCATCTTCTGCTGTAGTTGGACCGAAAGCTTGGCAGTCATATCCGTCTGGATAAACCCGGGAGCGATGGCGTTCACGTTGATATTACGCGAAGCCAACTCCTTAGCTGCTGTCTTTGTCAGAGCGATCAAACCCGCTTTTGAAGCGGAATAATTAGCCTGCCCGGGGTTGCCAATTATACCGATAATAGAAGCGATATTCACGATCTTACCGCTTCTTTGCTTGACCATCGGACGGCTTACCGCCTTGAGGCAGTTAAAAGAACCCTTTAAATTTACGTTAAGAACAGCGTCCCACTCCTGCTGGCCCATCCTAAGTAGAAGATTATCCTTGGTGATCCCGGCATTGTTAATCAGTATATCCAGCTTTGTAAATTTGTCAAGAATTTTATTTACCGCTTCTTCCACCTTTGTATAGTCGGTGACATCCACAGAAATAGCCATAGATTTCCTGCCTAAACCCTCTATTTCACCAGCGGTTTTCTGGGCTTCCTCCAGGTTCACATCCGCTATTACGATGTCCGCGCCGGCCCGGGCTAAAGTCATAGCAATGGCTTTTCCTATGCCCCGCGCTCCACCCGTCACCAAAGCTACCTTATCTTTAAGCTGCATAATTAAGCCTCCCGGACTAAATTGAAAATATCATCCTTTTTTTCTATGGTTATAACCTGCGCGCTACTATCAATGCGCCTCATCAGGCCTTTTAAGACCTTCCCCGGGCCAAATTCATAAAAAGTAGTTACCCCCTGCGAAAGCAAAAAACGCATCGACTCTTCCCAAAGCACAGATTTACGAATCTGGTAGATCAAATTCTCAAATATCTGGCTGGCGCGGTATTGCGGATCAGCTGTATAATTGCTTACCACCGGAACCTTAGGATTCGAGATAACCATGCTTTCCAGAACCGCCCTGAGCTCTCCAGAAGCCTCGAACATAAGCGAAGAATGAAAACCGCCGCTTACCTCAAGAGCAACTACTCTTTTTGCGCCCGCTTTATTGCATAGCTCAATCGCGATATCTACAACCTCAGCTTTTCCGGTAATCACGGTCTGACCAGGGCAGTTTAAATTAGCTACCTCTGCCCCGCTATGAAAACAGATTTCTTTAATCTTTTCAACCGGCAAATCTATGACCGCGGCCATTTTACCAGGATATCTTCTGGAGGCCTCCTCCATAATCTGGCCCCTTTTCTTAATCAGGAGTAAGCCCTCTTCTAAGCTAAAGCTTTCGGCAGCAATTAAAGCAGAATACTCCCCCAAACTCAATCCCGCCAAGAATTCCGGCTTTATCTCGGGGAGCTTGGCCTTAAAAGCCGCGAGCGCAGCAATACTTACCGTAACAATTGCCGGCTGAGAAACATTGGTGATTTTAAGCAGATCTTCCGGACCCTCAAAGCAGCGCCGCTTTAACTCAATCCCCAGTACTACCTCAGCCTTGTCAAAGACTGCCTTGCTTTCAGGAAAAGCCTCATACAGGTCTTTTCCCATACCTACATATTGCGCACCCTGGCCGGCAAATAGATATGCGATCTTACTCATTACTTAGACCACTCGATCAGGCATGCTCCCCAGACAAGTCCGGCGCCAAAAGCATCAAGAAGAATAATATCTCCCTTCTCAACTTTTCCTTCCTTCACCGCCTCAACCATTGCTACGGCAGTGGAAGCCGAAGACATGTTACCGTATTTAGCGATATTCATATAGATTCTATCTTCAGTCAGGCCGATCTTTTTAGCGACTGCCATGATGATACGAGTATTGGCCTGGTGCGGAATGATCAATTTCACATCTGAAAGCTCAACATTAGCCTGGCGCAAAACTATCTCCGCAGCCTCAGCCATCCTGCGCACCGCAATCTTAAAAAGCTCATTACCCTGCATCTTAATAAAATGCATCTTATTGTCCACAGTCTGATGCGTTGTCGGATTTCTTGAGCCGCCTCCGGGAAGATTTAACAGGCCCATATGCGTCCCGTCGCAGCCTAAATAAGTGGACATGATACCGCCTCGAGAAACCTCTGTTAATACCGCAGCTCCAGCTCCGTCGCCGAACAAAACGCAAGTGCCTCTATCCTGCCAGTCAGTCACCCGCGAAAGTGTCTCCGCCCCGATAACAAGAGCGTTTTTATAAGCGCCTGCGACAATGAACTGTCGGGCAATAGAAATAGCATAGACAAAGCCGGCGCAGGCTGCGGAAATATCAAAGGCCGCCGCCTTTTTAGCGCCCAAAGTGTTCTGCACGATAGTAGCCACTGACGGAAAAGGCATGTCCGGAGTAATGGTGGCAACAATAATCAGTTCCAGATCTTCAGGTTTAATTTTCGCATCCGCCAAAGCTTCCCGAGCAGCATTTACCGCCAGGTCGCTGGTAGCTTCGGCCTTATCAGCCAAGCGACGCTGGCTGATTCCAGTGCGCGTCTTAATCCACTCATCAGAAGTCTCGACTAACTTCTCCAGATCAGCATTGGTCAAAACATGCTTGGGTAAATATTCCCCTACTCCGATGATTCCGACTTTTTTCATGCGTTTTATTTTGAGATTATGGCTTAGGTGTGATGGCTTCGATAATCTTTTGGTTTACTTTATTCTCTACTTCTTCTCCGGCAACGCGGATAGCATTCTTAATAGCTCTGGCATTAGACCGGCCGTGGCCGATAATCACCACTCCGTCAACGCCCAGCAAAGGCGCGCCGCCGTACTCAGCATAATCCAGCTCTTTCTTAAAATTACTAAACGTCTTCTTGAGCAAGAATAACCCGAGCTTTCCCATAATATTAGTTTTAAGCAAATGACGCTTCAGGAATACCTGAATAGCTTCAGCGGTCCCCTCAGTCACCTTCAATGCCACATTTCCCACAAATCCGTCGCAGACTATCACATCGCAGACCCCGGAGAACATCGCCTTGCCCTCAACATTACCGATAAAGTTAAGATTACTTTTAGAAATTAGTTCATATGCCTCTTTTATGAAATCAGTACCCTTGCTTTCTTCTTCTCCGACATTAAGCAAGCCGACTGAGCAGTTCTGCTTATGAAACACGCCCTCCAGATACGCGCAGCCCATATAACCATATTGCAAAAGGTGTAATGGCTTGGCATCGATATTCGCTCCCACATCAATGATCAAAGCGATTCCTTTTAAAGTAGGAGTAATTATAGCAATACCCGGCCGCTCGACCCCCGGTAGGAGCCTTAAGCTCAGAGTCGCGGCAGAAACCACAGCACCGGTATTCCCGGCGCTGAAAAAAGCGTCTCCCTTACCTTCTTTGACCAGATTTATCCCAACAACAATAGAGGAATTGCGCTTCCTGCGCACGCTGGTAGCCGGAGACTCATGCATCCCAATGACCTCATCCGCATGCACCACAGAAACCTTGTCACCTTGATACTTAGCCTTGGATAGACAGGCCTTGATCTTGGCTTCATCACCCACCAGCACAATATCTGTATTATATTCTTTTACCGCGGCTAGCGCGCCATCTATGACTACGCCCGGGCCATGATCCCCACCCATAGCATCTACGACTATTCTCATTGTAGAATTACTTTCCTCTCTTTTTCTTCTTTTCTTTGATCTTGACTTCAATTACCTGCTTACCCTTATAAAACCCGCAGGCTGCGCACACGCGGTGTGGCAACTTCGGCTGCTTGCATTGCGGACAAGGCGTGAGTGCGCCTAAAGAAATTTTCCAATGCGTGCGGCGCTTTTTGCCGCGCTGTTTCGAATGTCGTCTCTTTGGTAGTGCCACAGTGACCTCCCTTTATTTACAATTACACTCTGCGTCATTCAGATTTTTCCCGCACTTAGCACACAACCCCCTGCAATCAGCCTTGCACAGAGGATTGATCGGGTAATCCAGGATGAGCTCTTCTCTAATATCCGGATTCAGATCTATCGTAGATGAAAGATCCTCAACTGGATAATTTAAATCTATTTTCTTGCTGAAATCCGCCTCAAAATCATTCAGGCAGCGACAGCATATGCCATGCGCCTTTACTTCTAACTTTAAATGCACAGTGACCGCGTTGGTGATGCGGGACACTTGTGCCTCTGCCCGTATCGGACCGCTGAACCTGAACACCTCCGTATCCAACTCAAGCTCCGAGGACTTTATACCTTCCCTCACCACCATCCCCTCATCAGGAATGAAATTTACATCAATTTTCAATTTTTCTTACGCAACTTACCCCTCAAAGCCTTCTCCACGAAATCCGGAACAAAACAGGAAGTATCAGCTCCGAGAGATACCGTTTCCTTTAAAAGTTTCGCCGAAAGATAACTGTATGACTCATGCGGCATCATAAAAATCGTCTCAATATCCGGGGCCAGCTTACGATTAGTAAGGGCCATCTGGAACTCGTATTCAAAGTCCGATAGCATACGCAGACCTCTTATCAGAACCTTGGCCTTATTTCTACGGGCAAAATCCACC
Source organism: Candidatus Omnitrophota bacterium (assembly GCA_026387455.1). Classification (GTDB taxonomy): domain Bacteria; phylum Omnitrophota; class Gorgyraeia; order Gygaellales; family Profunditerraquicolaceae; genus JAPLLR01. The sequence continues at coordinate 7,624 of JAPLLR010000049.1, forward strand.
ACAAGGCCGTCAAAATCACGCACCTCAACGCCCTTTAAATCAGCGGTAGCCTTCTTAAGCAGGTTAACCCGCTCTTTTACGCTAAAAAGCGGCTTTTTATGGGGGTTATGCGCGACGGCAACAATAACCTCGGAAAAAATCTCCTGCGCCCGCTTGATTATATCAATATGGCCGTTGGTTACGGGGTCGAATGTTCCTGGATATATAGCTGCCTGGCACATTAAGCTTTCCTATAAATGGATAAAATTGTATCGCCATAACGATATTCTTTGATTAAGGCGAGGTTTCCGGCTTGCTTCGGCAGGTCATCACGCTTAAAATGCTGCGCCACCAGCAAACCATTGGGCGATAATATATCATAAGCCCCAAGGGTTTGCAAGGCTTTTTTTGCCGCAGAAGGCGGCACAACGGCCTTTCCTATAAGGCCGGGTGTAGCAGAAAGCAGCACCCCAACCTTTCCGTCCACAATGGACGCACTTGGCAATCCTTTATGCCAAGGTGCTTTAACCCCACAGGGGTAGCCCTTCCTATACCCATTAAGGAAGGGGCTAAGGTTGGGTACCATATTCTTGTAGTACGGCGGGTCAAGGAAGATTATGTCGAAACTGCGCTTATCCTTATGCAGCCGCAGTATCGCCTTCTCAACCTCCTGCGGATAAAGGCTGCAGGCAGTAGTTTTAAAGGTCTCCATGTTCTTCCTGATGGCTAGCTGACAATCCCGGTTAAGCTCTACCATAAGCACATCTGCCGCGCCCCGGGATAAAGCCTCCAAGCCCACTGCTCCGGAGCCGGCATAAAGCTCCAAAAACGACAATCCTTCTATGTCGCCAAGTATATCGAAGATGGCCTTACGAACTTTATCCTGCGTCGGCCGGATGCCTTTAGGCATTAACACATTTCGGCCTTTATATTTACCGGTAGTTATTCGCATCTGATTTATTTGATACAGAAGAAGCAGGGAAATGTTTAAGCTGTTATAATTATATACCGCCTTTTTCGCAGGCGCTCAGGAAAGCCTCTGCTATGACAGGATCAAACTGCCTACCGCTCTCCTTATGTATTATAGAAATCGCTTCTTCTTTAGGAATCGATGCCCGATACGGTCTATGGGTAGTCATGGCATCAAAAGTGTCAGCTATAGCGATAATCCTGGCAATCAGCGGTATTTCTTCTCCCTTAAGGCCGTCAGGATAGCCTGTTCCATCATACCTTTCGTGATGATATTTCACTCCCAATATCGGCTCATAGAATTCGTCCACCTCGCTTAATATTCTAGCCCCAATAAGCGAATGTTTTTTCATCTGCTCGCGCTCTTCTTCAGTGAGATCATCTTTTTTATTTAAGATCGCCTCCGGAATGCCGATTTTACCTATATCATGAAGGAGCGAGGAAATCCGCAGATTCTCAAAAAGTCTTTTCGTGTCCAATCCGTCGATCTTATCCATTTCCTTAAGTTCTGTTGCGACTGTCAGCGAATAATGCGTAACGCGCTCAGTGTGCCCCTGAGTATAGAGGTCTTTTGCTTCTATGGCCGAACTAAGAGCAAATACAGTCTGTAGAAAAAGGTTCTTATTTTTAAGCAGCTGCTCATCTAAGTCCTGAAAAAGGCTGGCGTTCTGAATAGCCATTACGATATCAGAGGAAAGGATAGACATAAACCCCAGTTCTTCGGCCGTAAAATCTTGGCCCACGAGTTTTTCTCCCAGGAATAAAACAAATATAAGCTTTTTTCTAAAAAAGCCCGGAATACAAGCCTTTATATTATGCAGCAAAAATTGTTCTTTGAGTTCTTCGCTAAAGGAGCCAAGGGAATCTTTGATCTGGCTAAGGAGCAGATAATCCGTCTCAGGAACCTGCGATCGCCAATCAGTAAAATAGCGAATTAGGGGATTAAGGCAAGAGATCCTAGTCAAACCTTTCGGGATCTTTATGCCTGTTTTCCCGCGCGAGCTATAGGCGACATAGGCATTTCGCGACTCATCAAAAAGCAGTAGACTAGCATGCTCTATACGCAGGATCCTAATCGTAGTCCTCAAGATGATCTTAACAAGAGTATCCACGCGATGGATAAGGATCATCTGCTTAGCTGCTTTTTCTAGTTCTTTTCTATAGTCTAACCGCTCCCCCTGCATTACCTGTCCTCCTCCTTATTTCGGGTTTAAGATATATGTCTGTATCTTCGCGCGCAGCTCGTCTAAGTCAATCGGCTTGATCAAATAGTCCCGGGCTCCCAGACTCAGGGCGTCATTTACAGACATCTCGTCGCTTTTTCCGGTAATCATTATCGAATTAATTCCGGCGTCTATTTCTTTCATTCTTTTCAAGACTTCAAGGCCATCTATATCCGGCATCTTTACATCCAGAAAAACCCAATCAGGCCTGAAGCGGCTGAAAGTTTCGATTGCTTGCGTTCCGGAGGTCGCCTTTTCCGCGATTAACCCCATGCGCTTAATGAAATTACACAAGAAATCAACGACTTCTACCTCATCGTCAACGACAAGTATTTTCATAAATTTTTGATTCCTCCTTTTACTGGTTTTACATTATAACACATCAAATATTCTTTGGCAATTCGATGAAAAAATCAGTCCCCTTCATATACGAGGAAACAAACCAGATCTTACCTTTATGGTTCTCCTCTATGATCCTTTTTACCACATAGGCTCCGATTCCGGAGCCTGATTTATACGATGATTTTGTGGTAAAAAAGGGTGCGAAAATCTTATGTTTCTCTTCCTCCTTTATCCCGATCCCGTTGTCTGAGACTTTAATGACATCGCAATCAGTGGTATGCGTGAGCTTCAGCTCTATGGCCGGAACAAAAGTAGCAAGATTACCCTTGCTGATACAGACATTCTTTTCTTTTATCGCTTCGTATGCGTTATCAAGCATGTTGTAGATGACCTCGATTAGCTGAGCCTTTATTCCGTAAACTTTATCTTCTAAGCCCAAGTCTACTATAATAGGCAGTTGCGCAGTTTCATGCTTTATTATAAGCAGGTTGCAGGCAAGATCAGTGATGTCTTTCAGAGAAAAGAAAGAAAAGTAATTTTCCTTGTCCTCTACTCTTGCGAAATCCAGTATGCCTTTTATAACCCCGTCTGTTTTCTTGACATTCTCAATAAGGGACCTAGCTATTTTTGTCATGTAGTCAAAGGAGCGCTTTAATTCCGGGTCATTTTCTAAAAGCTGCGGATGCTTGGCGGAAAAATCATCGATTTCATTTTTAAGCTCTCCGCTTGCCAGCGAAAACTGGTTAAGACGGTTTTTAATCTGGTGGGCAACGCCGTCAGCCATACCCCCTATGGAGGCAAGCTTCTCCGCGGCAAACATCCTTTGCTGAGACTCTTTTGATTCCTCAAAGAATATACAGTTTTCAATTGCCAAAGCTGCCTGCCGGGATAGTATTTTAAAGACATTCATATCCTCATCGGTGTAAGGCTGGGTATTAGCTTTCTCTCCCAAAAACACAAAACCAAGAAGCTCGCTTCCTACGAATTCTGGAATAACAATCCTTGTTTTAAAAGGCAGGCTGAAGGAATCCTTTATGTAAACTGGCATTTCTTCCAGAAAGAAAGGTTCGCGATTTTTCTTAATATAATAAATAAAAGCGTCATCCTCACCGAGACTTATGTTACGTGTTTCGATATTATCCTGGCTGCGTACTGCCTTTAGCTGATACAGCTTATTTTTCTTATCGGCAATAAAAATAGCGGCGAAATTAAGATTTATAGTCCTTTTTAAGATATAGACGATCAACTTTGATAATTTTCCTATGTCGTGCTCAGTAACCATGCCCATCGCGGCCTGTAAGAGTATTCTCTGATAATGCCGCTGCTGGGTAAGAATAACCGATTCAGCCTTCTTTTGAAAAAAGCGATAGATAAGCGGACCTGCTGTAGCAAAAACAACAGCCAAGCTGGTGGCAAGCAAGCCAGAACCTGTGCGGTTAAGAACAACAAAAGGAATACCTAAAACAAAACCATACACAATAAGAAAAATACCGGCACGGGTAAAGGCAATCTTTATGTCCATAAGCCGGTATTTCACTATGGCATAAGCAACTATAGCGATATATACGGAAACTAATATATTACCTATAGGTGGAAATGGAATATTGAACCAGAGAGGGAAATTCGTTGCACCGCCGCCCCAACCAATAATCGTTGCAATAAAGAGATAACGAATTTGATTTTTCTTTTCACCTATCGAATTATTCAGAAATTTAATAATAAAATACAAACCATAGCATGTAAACCAGAACCAAATAACTAAAAATGGCCCGAAGACTATACCGGCTTCTGGCCAAAACTTAAACCACAGTTCTTGTCTAACGCCACTGACAAAAAAAGTTGTTAAATTGAATAAAAAAGAGACAAAAGAGAAAACATAACCGAAGATTAATATTCTCTTATTTCTTGCTATGATATTCAGAAATGCGCAAATATGATGGAAATAAAGGGTGGGAATAAAAACCGCTCCTGCCATTAAGACACGGCACCAGAAAAGGGCAGACTGCGCATCAGTAGAAATTTGCCAGAAAAAATAAGCGTAGCTCCAAACAGCTACGCTAAGGCAAAAAAGTCCGTAAGTTATATTAGTTGGGTTTTTACGATTCCTGGAATAGACTAAAAGGCCTAATATGGTACTGGTGATGCCGTTTATTAATCCACTCAGGGCCCAGAAAGTAATATTCAGCTCTCTTTAATAGGTTACAAATTAACAGATTTCTTTTGTAAAGCTAACATTAAGAACATAAAGGGTTTTCTTGTCTTTAGGTGGACTAATTCAGCGGTACAGTTTTCTTTAATTTCATTTTGCCAATCAAAAACTTCCTTATCGCTACGATGGATTAATTTCCATCCGCCAAGCATCTCATAGTATGCCCGGTGACAATCATCCTTCCTGGCATTAGTAATTACTAAAGAAGCGCTATCCTCTAACAAACCAAATAAATGCACAATCAATCTTTTTACCATTCGGTCAGTTAAATAATCGAACAATCCAGATGAGTAAATAAAATCATATTTCTCAGACAAATTATGAATATCTTTTCCTTTTACAAGATCCAAGAAATCTTCTTTCAAAAAACGGATATGTAGATTATTCTTATTTTCGGATCGAATTTCTTGAAGCGTATTTTTTATGTACTCAAACGCCTCAGATTCAACATCAAGGCAATCAAAATACAATGGCTTATTTATGCGACCCTCTTCAACCAATTCAGTTAATTCGCGCGCGGAGCCACTTGCGACACTCAATATCCTGACCGAATCTTTTCTTTCTAAAATCTCTAGAATCTTTTGTTTAAAGAATTCCTTCCGCTCCACCACTGAATATGCTATGGGGATATTGCAAGTGTAAGAATTAATTAACATTTCATACGAAGAGCCCCCTAGATACTGATCAAAATAGTCATAAAAATAATTCATAAGCATAAAGTCGCCAGCATAGCCAAGGGGTTTGCTGCGCACAAATCTGCAAATCTCAATTAAGTCAACTAAGTAGAAACCCAACATATTCCAGTAATAACGCAGATGAACGGCATAGTCTTCCGGAACGATATTCTCAACACATCTCCAAATATTCTTAAAATGGGTATCTAAAGTCATTTCCAGATTAAGCTGATTCTTTTCCGCGAATTGAATACGCTCCACACCCTGTGGATACATCAGATCAAACTGGTCACACTTAACCTTAAAATCAACTAACCAGTCGCGCATCTTGTCTGTAAGAAAAACAAAACTAGGATTGAGGGTATTAATTCTATTAATCGCCTCGCTAAGAACAGCTTCTTCATTATTTTTCAGGCGTAAAAACCTTGCCCCGCATAGATAGCGGTTATTCTCAGGATCAGGCCTGTTCCAGATAATCTCCACATAAGAACTTAGGTGAGAAGAAAATGGAAAATCGATCTCAATGGGCATTGTCCGTGTTGAAACCAGGGGCTTTTCCAAAGCCAGACGCACGCCTGTGCGGCTGAAATTAACCACCTCTCCCATAACCCCCGTAGATGCCCTTGCGGGAAATGCGAAAGAAATCCTCTCTGCTTTTCTGCGTTCCCTTAAGTAGGTTGTATTCATATTCCTCTCCTAAAGCTTAAAATTTAAGGTCACCATGTAAATACTGTTGAACGATTCATACTTTCCATCAATACTGGCACCACTGCCTGCGCCTATATCATTGTCTATATCTCTTCTGTTGTAAAACATCGCTGCATACGCAAAATCAATACCGATATTCTTTGTAAAGCTATAACCTGTACCCACCGTGACAGAATTAGAAGTTGAATCCGGTAATGCGGTCTCGAAATTTGCTTCCGGTATAGGAGTCTGATGGAAGAAATATCCGGCGCGTAACTTCCACCTGTCATTTACCTTAAATTGCGTACCAAGAGAATAAGAGAAAGCTCCGTGCCAATCCTTCGGAACTGGGTTACCGGTATTTAACACCATAAGACGAAAAGGATTTGCTTCACTAGGATAATTAAGCTTCTCTTCCTGCACTGATGACCAGTCCATCCACTCCATATCCAGCTCAAACCTCCATCTCTCGTCAGGCTTGAAACAATAACCTACGACGAAGCTCTGCGGAAGCTGGGAATCAGAAGTCACCTCCGTCTCATAAGAAGGAGCCCCAAATATAGCCAGATAATTAAGTCCAGCTGCGTTTAGATCATTCAAGTAAACTTTCCCTTTGTATTTTAAATTCACCGGGCTGCGGTACATTAAGCCAAAAGAATGTTTTTCGTTTAATTTATACAACGTTGAGAGCCGCCAGCCCCATGAACCATTATCTCTCCCCTTTAACTGAAAATCACCGTCAGACCCGCCCAGCTGAAGCAGTTTTTTCTTTTTGTTGGCAAGCGATTTTACTATATCCGCTGAGGCACCTATAGAAAGATTATCATTGATTTTGTAAGCGCCACTAAGCATGCCGTCCTGAGTAATGAGATCACTTTTTGTGGCTACGTACTTCGAAAAGCTGTCTTGGGCCCAGTATGTGCCAAGCCCCCAGAATGAAGTCGCTCCAATTCCAAAGGAAAAATTTTCAAGACCGAAATCGCTGACAAAAAAGCCTTGCGGAATATTAAAAATCTGTTTACGCCTCTGTGTTTCATTACCCGCATTATCGGTATAGGTACAAAATGGCTGAACAACGGCAGTCCCCATTGATGCATAAAATCTACTCTCTTTAAGTTGGGTCAGGCCTGCGGGGTTATAATAAACGGCTGAAGGGTTATCCGCCTGCGCAACGAAAGCTGCGCCCATACCCATCGCCTCCGCATCAGGGACTTCAAGACGGTAGGCGCCTGAACCTGCGGAAAAAGCATTTCTTGTCGGAATAACTGCGAATAGGCATATCCAGACAAAAATAATCTTTCTCATATTATTCTAATTCTCCTTTTTTCTCCAACCAATATGCTACAACATCAAGCCAGCGTTAATGTTACAAAAATTAATGTGCAAGCATTTTATTATATTTTCTTGATTTTGTCCAGCATTTTTATTAAATTCAAGGCTACCCTACCATGATCAATTTCTCATATTCCGGGAACCTCTGCAACATCTTCTCCTTCAACAACAAATGCTGTTTTTCCTCAAGCCGCGGGTCCGCGTTGACCAGCTTTATAACATCCTCGCGCGCAAGTTTAAGCAAGTGCATCTGAGTCAGGGGATTAGCGATTTTTAGCTCGGTCAGGCCATGCTGCCTACGGCCAAAGAATTCTCCCGGGCCGCGGATCTTTAAGTCCTCCTCGGCAATACGGAATCCATCGCTATATTTGAGCATCGCGCCTATCCTCGCCTCTGCCTCAGCGGTCTTTGCGTCAGAGATTAAAACGCAATAAGACTGCGCTCCTCCTCTTCCGATCCTACCGCGCAGCTGATGCAGCTGGCTTAAGCCAAAACGCTGGGCATGCTCCACAATCATGCAAGTGGCATTAGATATATCTATCCCCACCTCAAGCACCGTTGTAGAGACCAGCAGGTCGATATCTTTGTTCTTAAACTTATGCATCAAATCATCCTGCTCTTCCTGCTTGAGCCTGCCATGGATAAGCCCAAGATTAAAACCTTTAAATTCTCCTGATTTTAGCTGGGCGTACATTTTCTTTGCTCCGGCAATATCCAAGGCATACGACTCCTCAATTACCGGATAAATTATAAAAACCTGCCGACCTTTCTTTAATTCTTCCCTAGCGACCTCGTACGCATCGCCGGATTTATCCATGCTAAAATAAATCGTCTTAACAGGAAGCCTTCCCGCAGGCAGCTCGTTGATCACCGAGATATCCAGGTCGCCGTAAAGCGTGATAGCCAGCGTACGCGGAATTGGTGTTGCTGTCATAATCAAAACATCAGGATTAGGACCTTTCTTAGGCAGAAGCGCCCTCTGTCCTACTCCAAATTTATGCTGCTCATCTATCACCACAAGCCCAAGGTTCTTGAATTTTACCCCCCTTTCCAGCAAAGCATGCGTTCCGATCACAAAGTTGGCCTTTCCTTCTTTTATCTCCTGCAACACTTTATCCTTTTCCTTCTTGCTGACACTGCTCGTAAGCAACGCAGTTCTGACACCCATACTATTTAACTTCTCAAAATGCTGAAGTGCCAGAATCTCCGTCGGCACCATGAATGCCGCCTGGTATCCTCCCTGGATAGCCATCATCGCGGCAATATTGGCAACCACGGTTTTACCCGAACCCACATCTCCCTGTAAAAGCCTCTGCATTGCCTGAGGGCTTGCCATGTCCAACCTGATCTCTTTGATCACCTTTTCCTGACTGGAAGTCAGCTTAAAAGGGAGGGAAGAGATATAATCACGCGCCACCTCTCCAACGACACAATGGGCGATCCCTTTTTTTTCTTTTTTCTTAAGTTTCCTTAAAGCAAGTGGCAGCTGGAAAACAAAAAATTCGTCAAAAGCAAGACGCTCATACGCCTGCTTCTGGATATCGAAACTCTCAGGAAAATGGATATTCAGTAACGCCTTGGCAAGATTATAAAAATTATTTTTAGAGCGGATATCGTATGGAAGAAAATCATTAAGCTTAGGCAGATATTCATCGAGGGAAGATTTCACCAGATGCCGGAAATGCCTCTGAGTAATACTTTCCGGCAGAGAATATACCGGCACTATCCTTCCCACATCCAAAGCTTCATCGATAGGTGTGACAATCTCGAACTCCGGAGCGCTCATCTGTAAGCGGCTCCCGTAACGGTCAACCTTGCCATACAAAATTAGCGTAGTGCCGGGCCGGAAATACTCTTTGAGGTACCCCTGATTAAACCAAACGCAGAATATTTTGCCTGTAGCATCACCTACCGCGACCTCTAAAATACTGAATCCACGCCTGCGCCAAGAGCGGCGCTCTCCGACAGCCAAAACCTGAGCCTTAATAGTAATGGTTAAACCTTCCTGAAGTTTCGAGATGGTAGAAAAACTGGTGCGGTCTTCATAGCGGTGGGGAAAGTAATACAGCAGGTCTTCTATAGTAGATATGCCTGCCTTGGCAAAAGCCTTAGCTTTCTTAGGGCCAATGCCTTTAAGAAACTGAATTGATTCGGAGAGATTATTCCCCATATTAAAGCGTATACTGCGGCTCCTGAGGCGTGGCGGGAACTAGCTGGGGAGTAACCGGTTTCTTCTTTTGCGGTTCAGGGTTTGATTGCTGTTCGGGCCTGCGCTTTCCCTGAATAACTTCGATTTCTACGGGATTAGAAGAGAGAGTTTCATTCTTTACTTTTATAGAAACAGGGTCAATCTTTATCTTGCCTGTTTTCATGGGGGCAAGTATAAAAGCATATACCAGGATAGTCTTAACCCCTCCTGCCATAAAAGATACTGTCGAGGAGCGGGCCTGAGAAACCACGGCAAAACCGGTGAATTTAGGAAAAATCGGCGTAGGCAGGGCATTCTCCGTAGAAGCAATAATCACCTTATAAGCCACGCCTTCATCGGTAGAGATCTTACTTTTCTCAGACTCGGCTTTTATAGTAGTCTCTGCGTTTGCAGCAACGACAAAACAACAAATAAAGAATACAGTTAACAGGGCTTTGATCTTCATGGTAATAATTATACTCTTCAAACGCCCAAAAGTCAAAGCGCAACTTTCTTTCGCCCCCCGCCTTGACAAACGCAAATCCATATGGCATACTTGCAGCGAAAGGTGAAAGAAAACTTCAACAAGGAGGCGCGGTTAGGATAGCGAAAGCCATCAGGCCTATCACCTACGAAAATCCCCGAGAAACTTTCGGGGTTTTTTGTTAATGAGGGCATAACTTACGGAGTGCGAAGCACGACGTAAGTTATCTGCCCGAATTAACCCCTGCAGCTGCAAGAAAATTTGGAACAAATTTTCGAAGCGTTTTGCTGCAGGGGTAAGCGATTAGGCGAGGAGGCTTAAGACACCCCCTCTATTATCTCCAACATCTGGTTTTGAGTCTTAGCTCGGGAAGACTTCTCTCTCAGCTGCCGCACTTTGCGCATACCCGCGGTGTACCAGCAGAAAAACTTACGAAACTTCATTACCCCTACCTTCTCGCCATAAAAAGTGATGCAGTCGTTCATATGTTTGAGCATCACCCGCACGGTCTCTGATTTTTGCGGTTTCTCGCCGCTAAATATCCAAGGATTCCCCAGCGCGCCTCGGGCTACCGCAACCCCGTCGCATCCGGTCTCATCAAACATCTTTTTGATCAACTCCGCGGTAAATATATTTCCACTGGCGATGACCGGGATCTTTAGCGCCTTCTTAACCTCGGCAATAGCCTTATAATCCACATCGCCGCTATATCCCTGCATCTTGGTCCGGCCGTGGATAAACAAACCGTCCACTCCGGCATCCTCAGCTAATAGCGCCACTTCCCTGGCGTTCACCGAATTTTTGTCCCAGCCTGAGCGAATCTTGACCGTAATCGGGAGAGATTTCTTGGAGTGCTTCACTACCAGCTTAAGCAACTTATGCAACAGTTTAGGGTCTCTGAGCAGGCTTGCCCCTTCGCCGCGGCGCGCCACTTTCTTTGCCGGACAGGCAGCGTTAAAATCCAGCAGGTCGAATTCATATTTCTTTAAAACTCCAAGGGCTTTA
>JAPLLR010000020.1 GCA_026387455.1 Candidatus Omnitrophota bacterium
GAGCCTTTGAGCCGGGATGTGTCCCGTAATGATGAAAAGTGCGTGCAGTGCGGGGTATGCGTTCCGATTTGCCCTACTGGCGCGTTATCCGTGGATCTGGAAACGCGTAAAGTGGATTTCGATAATACAAAATGTATTGCCTGTGAGCTGTGTGTGAGGATCTGTCCTCCGCGGGCTATGGAAGTTAACTTTTAATGAGCCTAGATTACAAACTTGCAAAACTTAAGCAGATAATCAAAGGTTTTGGCTCTTGTCTGGTAGCTTTTTCCGGGGGAGTGGATAGCACTTTTCTTTTAAAGGCAGCAAGCCTGGCTTTGTCAAAGGATAAACTTTTGGCAGTTACCGCAGATTCGGAAACGTATCCCCGCCAAGAACTCTTGGCGGCAAAGCGCATTGCCCGCAGCCTCGGGGTAAAGCATGAGGTGATTAAGACCAGAGAGCTCAAGGACAGGCGTTTTGTAATAAATCCCACCAACCGCTGTTATTTTTGCAAAAAAGAGCTTTTCAAAAGTATTAAAGTTTTGGCCAATAAATATGGCTTGAATCAGGTGTTGGATGCCAGCACGGTCTCTGATAAATCGGATTTCCGGCCGGGCAGTAAAGCAAAGAAAGAATTAGGCGTGCGTTCTCCGTTGCAGGATGCGGGTTTTACTAAAGAAGATGTGCGTGCCTTAAGTAAGAAACTTGGTCTTGAGACCTGGGACAAGCCTTCTCTTGCCTGCCTTGCTTCGCGTATTCCCTACGGGACAAAGATTTCTAAAGATGTCTTGGATCGCGTCAATAAAGGAGAGGAGATCTTAAGAAAAGAGGGGTTTAGGCAGGTGCGCCTTAGGCACTATGATTCGCTTTGTCGAATTGAGGTAGAAAAAGACGAGATCCCAAATCTGATCAGTAAGCGTAAACGTCTGGTCGACAAATTGCACTCCCTGGGGTATAATCATATAACTATAGATTTAAAAGGCTACCGTATGGGCAGCCTCAATGAGGTGGTCTGATGAAAAGGATATATTTAGATTACGCGGCAACCACGCCTTGCGACCCCGAGGTGCTTAAGGTCATGGAGCCGTATTTTTTCGAGAAATTTGGCAATCCTTCCAGCTTGCACGTCTTTGGACAGGAGGCAAAAAAGGGAATTGAGGATGCCCGCGAGTATTTAGCCTCATTTATAGGAGCAGACCCTTCGGAGATAATATTCACTTCCGGAGGAACCGAGTCGGATAATTTCGCGATTTCTGGTGTAGCCCATGCTTTGGAAAATAAGGGCAGGCATATTATCACCTCAGCCATAGAGCATCATGCGGTAAGTGAGCCTTGTAAGTTTCTAGAGAAAAAAGGTTTTAAAGTCACCTATGTGGGTGTAGATAAGTATGGTCAGGTTTCGCCTGATAAAGTGAAGAAGGCGATTACTGATAAGACTATCCTTATTTCGCTGATGCACGCTAATAACGAGATCGGTACAATTCAGCCTATCGCTGAAATTGGAAAGATTGCCAGAGATAAAGGTATAACTTTCCATACGGATGCGGTGCAGACGGTGGGTCATATCCCGGTGAACGTTAATGAGCTGAATGTGGATCTTTTGTCTCTGGCAGCCCACAAGTTTTACGGCCCCAAAGGCGTGGGTGCTCTTTATGTAAAGAGAGGGACACGTATTGAGACTTTCTTGCGAGGAGGAGATCAGGAAAAAGGCAGGCGGGCGTCCACCCATAATACCACCGGCATCGTAGGTCTGGGTAAGGCAGTAGAATTATGCCGCGCTAAGATGGATGAAGAGGCGAGCTTTCAGATAAAGTTACGCGACAGATTGATCAAGGAGATCCCGGAAAAGATATCTGAGGTATATTTGAACGGTCCCGCGCAAAACCGCCTTCCAAACAACGTAAATTTCTCTATTAAATATATCGAGGGAGAATCGATTCTTTTAAATTTAGATATGCTGGGCATTGCCTGCTCCACTGGCTCTGCTTGCACCTCCACATCTTTAGAGCCGTCTCATGTATTGCTGGCCATAGGCCTGCCCCATGAGATCGCCCATGGGTCCCTTAGGATTTCTATGGGCAGATGGACCAAAGAAGAAGACGTAGATTATCTTTTAGAAAGCCTTCCCAAGATCGTCGATAAACTACGTGCTATGTCTCCTCTCTACGATAAGAAGTAATCATGAATGAGCGCATAATTGAATTCCTTAAGAAAAAAGACGGATATGTTTCAGGGGATGCTATTGCTCAGCGCCTGGGGATTACCCGTCAGGGGTTGTGGAAGCATATCCAGGAGCTTAAGGAGTTAGGTTACGATATCGTGGCTGTTCCGCATTTAGGATATAAAATTGAGTCAATCCCTGACCGGCTTTTTCCATTCGAGGTCACCCGCGACCTGGACACTAAATTCACTGGCAAAAAAATACATTATTATGAAGCAGTGCCCAGCACTATGGACCTGGCTATGGAGCTGGGGATGAAGGGTTCACCTGAAGGGACAGTAGTTCTTGCGGAAACTCAGACCAAGGGTAAGGGCAGGCTCGGGAGGATCTGGTTTTCTCCCAAATATAAAGGTATATATCTATCTTTGATTCTTAGGCCTAAGTTTTCTCCACAGCGGACGCCTTTACTTACGCTTTTATCCGCAGTGAGCATTTGTGAGGCTATAAAAGAGCATTGTGGCATTGATTCTCAGATTAAGTGGCCGAATGATATCCTGATACATAACAAGAAAGTAGCCGGGATCCTTACCGAGCTTAATGCCGAGATGGATGAGGTTAATTTTGTGATCATTGGCATCGGGCTCAATGTCAATAATGAGAAAAAGTCGTTAATCAGTGGCTCGACCAGCTTACGGGAAGCTAGAGAAGAAGAGATCTCGCGGGTAGCGCTTTTACAGGAAATATTGCGCAGGATCGAAGCCAACTATATCCATTTTGAGCAAAAAGGACCCAAGGTGATTATAGATAAGTGGCGGGAGTACAGCGTCACTTTGGGTAAGCGTGTCAAAGTCTATTCTCATCGAGAGCATATCGAAGGCCAGGCCGTGAATATAGATATAGACGGTGGGTTAATGGTCAGGAAGGATTCCGGGCTGACTGTCAAGGTCATGGCTGGAGATGTAGTACACTGTCGTTAATTGTAAACCAATAATATATTTCTAGTTGACAATCACTCGCAATGCTTTATAATTATTTGCATGTTAAAGCGTTACGGGCTTATTTCTATTATTATTTCGGGATGGGTCAGTTTTGCCTTGGCGCAGAGCGGCTCAGAATTAGATTTAGAAAGAATCGTTATCACCAAAGAGAAGGTCCATTTATCCCGTAGCTACTGCGTAAAATCCTCTGATTTAGAAGAGCTTCCCGTAGATTCTCCCATAGAAGCGCTGAACACCTTACCAATAGATTTGCAAAGCCGATCTCCAAAGGCCGCGATCCAAGCAGATTTTTCTCTGCGGGGTTCGAATTTTCAGGAAGTGTTAGTGCTTCTTGACGGTCAGCGTATTAATGATCCCCAGACCGGGCATCACAATGCGGATATTCCTATGACCAAGGAGGATATGGAGAGAGTAGATCTTCTTCCGGGGGTCAGTTCTGCAATGTTCGGTTCGGATTCTATAGGTGGTGCGGTAAATTTTATCCTTAAGAAGCCCGATAGGCGTAAGATTGTTTTTGAGTCTAGCGGCGGCCAAAATAAAACCTGGTCAGGATTATTCAGCGCAAGCGATAAGATCGGCAACTTAGGGGCGCGGCTATCTGTGGAGAATCAGGAATCTGCGGGGTTCTATACGGATACGGATTTTAAGAAGTTTACCGCTCATTTTGATTCTTGTGTAGATGTTCAGGATGGTGAATATAACCTGTCTTTCGGCTACCAAGAAAAGGAATTCGGCGCCTATGATTTTTATACTCCGGCAAGCGGGTATCAGTCTAAGGAGTGGACCAAGACTTATTTGCTAGACACAGGGCTAAATCTGGAAAAGGGCGGCTTTTTGATCAAGCCTAACTTTCTCTGGCGCCGTCATTACGATAAATTCATGCTGGATAAGACGCTTATTCGCAGCCGCTACCTAAATCATACCCGTACGGATATGTTCACCCCGAATATTTATCTGCAGAAAGATCTTCCGTTTCTTGGCAAGGCCGGGATGGGCTTGGAATACGGCGAAGAGCTGATAAACGGCGTGTATTTGGGCAAGCATAAGCGTAATCATAAAAGTATATTCATTGATGATGCCAAGGATTTATCCGATAAGTTGTCTTTTGGAACATCTTTTCGCGCGGATAACTTTTCGAGTTCAGAAAGTGTATTTACAGGGTCTGCCAGCCTGAAATATAAGATTACTCCGGAGACGGCGCTACGCTCCGGAGTCTCCCGTAGCACGCGTATCCCGTCGTTTACTGAGCTTTATTACAGTGACCCCACGACCGTGGGTAATTCTGCGTTGGCCAATGAGGAGTCTATGAATTACCAGCTGGGTTTTGACTATAAGTTAGACAGGCTTTCTTTTGGCTCGACAGTATTCTACCGTAGAGCCAAAGATTTCATTGACTGGGTGAAGAGTTCGCCAGGTCAGGCTAGGTGGGAGGCTCAGAATATTGATAAAAACGAAAGTTTTGGTATTGAGAACAGTTTTCGCTTTGAGATCAACCAGACGCTTACTTTTGATGCCAATTACACATTTGTCAATAATCGTTTCAGTAAGCAGGGATACACTTACAAATACGGCCCTAATTACGCTAAGCATTTATTAAACAGCGAGCTTTTGATTAAGCTTCCCTTTGGCACCCAGAGCTTCGGGTTCACATATAAGAAAAAGCCGGTGCGTGATGGTTGGTTTCTCCTGAATGCCCGTCTGAATTACAACCTCAACCAACATTCCTCGCTTTTCCTCAACGCCACCAATCTTTGCAACGTCGGATATCAGGAGATTGAAGGCATCCCTTCCCCCGGCCGCTGGGTCGAGGGGGGGGTCAGGCTAGATTGGTAGCGTAGCTTTGCTCTCTGCTGGTTTTATGCTATTGTTTAGCGGGTCCTGTCTTGGCTTGTCCTGCGCGCGGCTTTTTGCCGTGCTCGGATCAAGCCAAGCCACCCGCTAAACCTACCATTTATCAGCAAGCTTGTTGTTAGCGGCTGACTTGGACTGATTTCGAGCGGGG
>JAPLLR010000057.1 GCA_026387455.1 Candidatus Omnitrophota bacterium
AACGAATAGTGTTTGAAAGTGTGCTGCCACTTGCCTATCCAGTTGATAAGAAAGGTGTTTAAGTCAACCAGAGGTATAAAATGCTGCGCTCCCGGTCGGTTGATGCGTAGATACCGGGGGTCGATCTCCTGCAGGGTGAAGTCGGTGTAGTCGAGGGCGATTTTGAGGGCAATGTGCGGATAAATAGTCTTATCCGCCGGGATGAGCAGGGGAATGCGTCGGATAATACCGTCATCGTCCGGCCAGATATTGGTGGTGCCGGTGCCTTTTATGTGTGAGGCAAAACGTTTAATGGGCACAAAGGCTGATTGTATATCGAATTTACCAGATTGAAAGGCGAAGGGAAGATAAACGTTTTTACTGCGCTTAAGTGCTTCCTCGAAGACCAGGTCATCCTGTTCGTCGGAGCTTTCAGAGAAAATAATATCGAAGTAGATAGATTTTGCACCTAGGTCTGTCAGCGCCTGGGTGATAGTCGCATGCCACGTTCTTTTCCACGGCCAGCGCCCGACTTTCGCGATATCATCGTCGGTGATCTCAATGATGACGATATGAGGGTTGGCGGTGAGTGAGCCCCTTAAGTTAAAGGCAAAATCTCCCCCTGCGTTTTCCAGGCGTCTGAGCAGGTCGTTTTGATAGGCGGCAAGAATAAGGAAGGCAATGGCGCCGGCAAGAGATATATTAAGGATGACGCGGTTGAGTAATTTCACAGCTTTGATTATATAAAAAAAACCGCATCAGCGCAATCTTTCTTTACTCTTTATGCGCTTTTGCGGCTTTTTTTATTCTTCTGACAGAAAAACTTAGTCGACTGCTTTTACAGCTACCGAGAAAGTCGTGCCGCGTACGGCAACGATGGAAGTCGGGGTCTTCACCTCGAACTTCGACTTCTCAGAGTGAAGTTTCTTTGCCTTGATGAGGACTTCTCCCATTGCCAGGTCCAGAAGCGTGGTCTGGGAAGATACCTGTTTATTTTCAAGGAGCTGAGCCATTTTCAGCTGGCTGTTCGCTTTTACTTCGACGGTAGCGGTTTCCGCACGCCCGTCAACATTTAATAGCGCCCAGGAATCCCCTACGGTGCGGATCATGTCTCCCTGATTAAGCTCTGTACCGATCTTCGCTTCAGTCCAGCCCTTATCTTGCATCAGGCGTACTTCCACTTTTCCCTTTAAATCGCTGATAGAAGCGGTGCGTTTCACATCAGCAGCCATCGCCAGGGTGCATACTGTCAGGACTAACCCTAGAATCATTAAGACTTTTGCTGTTTTCATCATATCCCTCCTTCTAATAAAATATACCATAAATCAGGCTAAAATGCAATTCTAAATTCTCGAACCTAAATCTATCCTAGTTGGCTTATTAGCAATGGGTTACGTGAATCTTTCCCTTGACAATCCCCGCAATCAGGCTCTATAATACAAAGTAATATATTATGCCTAATACTATCCAAAAGTTATCATTCCTTATTCTATTTATAGGGCTGGGATTGGCTTGTTCTGTGGGGCGGCTTTATGCCCAGCAGGTACCGCAGAACCGGGTAGAATCAGCTACCCGTCAAAGCGACACACTTACTGATTCCGGAAAATACACGGATAAACTTAAAGAAACTCCCCGTAAACAGAAAATATCGGAGCTCGAGACCTCGACACCTTCTCCTGATGAAGAGAAGTTTCTCATCGAGAAGATCAGCCTTGTTGGTTGCGAGTCATTCCCTCCTGAAGATTTCTCGTCAATAGTCTCTCCCTGCGAAAACAAAGAAATCACCCTGACTGAGCTTAATACTCTGGCCAAGCAAATAGAGCGCGAGTATCTGCGCCGCGGGATCATTGCCGCTGTGTTTGTGCCTCCCCAGGACATCAAGGAAAAGAAGGTCACCATGCAGGTGGTCGAGGCCAAGATGGGAGAGCTTAAGGTCCAAGACGCCAAGTATTTCAAGAAATCCCGGCTGTATTATTACTGGAAATTGTATGCCGGTGAGACCCTGCGCTACGATAAGATCTCAAAGGGCATCCAGATGATGAATAAAAACCCTGACCGAGAGGTTAAGGCCGCGCTTACCGCCGGAAAAAAGCCTGGGACTACAGATGTTATTCTTACTCCGCAGACCAATTTCCCGGCGCATCTGACCTCTTCTTATGATAAGGAAGGTTCTACTTCCACAGGAAAATCCAGGATAGGTTTAGGTATCCGCCACAATAATTTTCTGGGCCTTGATGACACCATGATCACCGGCCGCACCTTCGGCCAGGATTTCTGGGGCCAGTATGTTTATCACAGCATCCCGGTAAGCCCGGTGGGTACCACTGTGATGTACGGCTATAGCATCAGTAAATCTATCCCTAAAAAAGAGTTTGCTGCTTTTGGAATAGTCTCCGAATCTAAAGATATAAGTTTCTCAGTGCACCAGGACCTTTTTAAGAAAGACGAGTACCTGGGTGAAGTCTATGCCGGCTTTAACGCCAAGGATAAGGTCACTAAGCTTGATACCGGGACTTACACCAAAGATCGTCTGAGGGTTTTTAACATCGGCGGTAGCTACGTCAAGCGCGGGTTCGGAAGCAGCCTGACTATCGCGCCGGAACTAGACCAGGGTATTAACGGTCTCGGCTCAAGCGGCAAGAATAATCCTTATGCCTCGCGCGGAGCGATCCCCCGTTTTACCAAATTTACTCTCTCTACTAGCTATAAGAAATTGCTCCCTATGAATATGCAGCTTAGCCAGAGGTTCAGGAATCAGTTTGCTTCCTCAAGGCTTACTCCGCAGGAAGAGTTCTCTATCGGCGGCATTGATTCGGTGCGCGGATATCCTTCGGGAGATTATCTGGCAGATGATTCCTTTGTCAGCAACACCGAGCTTTTGATGCCCAGTGTATTTATACCTAAAAGTTGGCGCCTGCCTTGGTCTCCGGAAACGCTGCGTGACCAGACTACAGTTGTGGCATTTGTGGATTATGGTTGGGGCAGACGCAGGGGCGCGGTGCAGGGAGAAGCTAAGTCCGTCGATGACTTAGGCGTAGGGGGCGGCCTGAGGTTTAGCTTGTTTAATCAGGCACTGGTGCGCCTTGAATGGGGCTTTCCGGTTGCTGATGGAGTTATCACAGAAGCAGCCAAATCACAGTTTCATTTTTCCGTAGATTTCCAGGAGAAACTTCCTGAAGAATTAGCCCGTATCAAGAAATTTCGCGATGAAGAATCAGCCAAAAAGCTGGCCACAGAAATAGTTGATGAGGAATTAAAGCGTGAGAGTAGCATTTTGAGAGAGCGGGTCGAGAATTATATGACTCTGGCTAAGGTTGCCCAGGAAACAGGTAAATTTGAAGAGGCCAAAGGGCTTTATGAGCGGGTAAACCAGATCGGTAAGAATTGTTATCAGCAGGCTGAGGATTACGTGCGCACGCTCTTCGCCAAAGAAGAGAAGCTGCAGGAGCGCTCTAATCTGGCCCTTGCTAAATATAAGGAAGGTAAACTACAGGAAGCAAAACAGATGTGGGAGAAGCTTTATCAGGAAGCAAAGCCTGAGCCGCTTATCTTTGAATTCTAAAATCAAAAACCCCGTTAATATCTAATGGAGGCACCAGATGTGTAAGCAGAGATTTGTTTTCTTAATATTTATACTTGGGTTAAGTTTAGTCTTGTCCGGCCGCGGCAATGTTTTTGCTCAAGGCGCGGAAGGCGAGTCTCAGGCAGAAGAAACTCAAAGTTCAGCGGCCAAAGATACGGCTGAGGTCAGCCCTGAGACTATAGAGAAAAAACTTTCTACCCACAACTTGAATCTTAAGCAGCTGCTTGAGCGGACCGAGAGTAGTATAAAGCAGGTGGATCAGGAGATATCTAATCGCGACACTGAGACGGCAATACGTGAGCGGGTGGAAAAAGGAGACAGTCTTTATCGGCAGGGCAGATTGCAGGAGGCTCGCGATGAATGGAAACAGGCAGTGGACCTTTCCAAGGACCCGGCGATGAAAGAGCATTTGCGTAAGGCCGAAGAAAAAGCCCATCAGGAGCAGGTTCAGAAGGCTAAAGAAGATGCGGAGGCTAGACGAGCTAAGGAAGAGGCTGATCGGGATGCGGAGCGCAAAGCCAAAGAAGCGGAAATTGTGAAACAAAGACAGGATGCGGAAGCCAAGAAAAAAGAATTAGCCGCCGAGAAAGAAAAAGCCCAGCAGGAAGTAGCTGCAGCCAAAGAGGCGCAACGCGCGCAAGAGATGTCAGCTAAGGAAGAGACGCGCAAGATTAAAGAGGCTGAGGCACAGTCCAAAGAAGAGCAGGCAAGACTAGAGAAAGAACAAAAAGTTCGGGCTAATCAGCAAGAGTTAGCTCGCAAAGAAGCTGAGCGTCGGGAGAAAGAAAATCAGGAGAATCTGGCTAAGGAAGAGAAGGAAAAGATAAAGCAGGAAAATCTGGCGCGTCA
>JAPLLR010000009.1 GCA_026387455.1 Candidatus Omnitrophota bacterium
TTTATCATATGCCCTTGCCGATAATCCCAGTTCATTCATCGCCATTTTCAGCAATTCCCTTGCCTCAGCGCTAAGGACACAATATCTTTTTATCAACTTAGTGTTCATTTGGGCATTAAAGAATATTTTGTCTTCAATAAACCTCTCCAGCTGTAGTTTGCGTGCTTTTTCTACACGCCCCTTAATTACCGCGGAAGACTCGGCATCTTTTGCTTCAGTCAACTCTTTATATTTTATCGCTGGGATATCAATATGGATGTCGATTCTGTCTAACAGCGGCCCGGAGATCTTACCCATATACTTTGCGATTTGATTTGGATGACAGTGACAGGCTTTTTTAGGATCAGTGTAATATCCGCACGGGCAGGGGTTCATGGCCGCGACCAACATGAAGCTCGCCGGAAAGGTGAAAGATTTAAATATCCTGGATACCCGGATGAATTCATCTTCCAGCGGTTGTCTCAATGCTTCCAGACAGTCGCGTCGGAATTCCGGGAGCTCATCCAGAAACAGGACTCCGCGGTGGGCCAGGCTGATTTCGCCCGGTTGCGGCACAGAGCCTCCGCCTACCAGCGCCACAGAAGAGATGCTGTGGTGGGGCGAGCGAAAAGGCCGGGTGCCGATCAGGCCCGTTTTATCCGTAAGCGTTCCTACCGCGGAATGCACCTTGGTTACCTCTAGCGCTTCTTCAATGGTTACTTGTGGCATAATGGTCGGGATTCTTTTAGCTAGCATAGTTTTTCCGCTTCCCGGGGGCCCGATCATGGCGATATTGTGCCCTCCGGAAACTGCTACCTCCAGCGCGCGCTTGGCTAGATACTGGCCTTTGACCTCGGAAAAGTCTAGCGGATAAACCAGGTTTTCTTGAAAAATGTTTTTAAGGTCAAGTTTAAAAGGCGTGTGCCCTTGCGGGTTGGATAAAAATTCCACCGCCTCTTTCAAGCTTCTCACCGGCCAAATATTTACCCCGGAAACAATCCCTGCTTCCCGGGCATTAGCTAGGGGTAGAAGTATATTCATGAGTTTGTTCTTTGCTGCGGCAATGCTTATGGGCAAAGCTCCACGTACCGGCCTAAGCGTTCCGTCCAGGGAAAGCTCTCCGAGTATGTAATAATTTTTAAGTTTTTCTTTATCCAGCTGATCGGTGGCAGCCAGTATTCCCAAGGCAATGGCCAAGTCAAAGCAGGATCCCTCTTTACGAATATCTGAGGGAGCCAGGCTGATGGTCAGCCGCTCTTGCGGCCAGCTAAAGCCGCAGTTCTTGATTGCGCCCCTTACCCGTTCCTTGCTCTCTCGTATAGTGGTGTCCGCCATACCCACCAGTGTGACTGCCGGTAGGCCCCGCGAGACATCCACTTCGATTTCAACTGGATATGCTTCGATCCCTAAAAGGCCGAAACTATGCGTTTTAGCTAACATATTGACACCTCCTACTACAATAGACGTATAAGGAGGTAAAATCTAACACAAAAAGTGTAGCCCCGCGTCTTCCCGCCCCAGAAGGGGCGCACTTGGCAGCCATTTATGCCAAGGTGTTATGCGCGGGGGCTAACGAAAAAAACCTTGCAATATTAGGCCTATATCAATATAATATTAGCCTATGGACCTGAATATTCCCAAGAACGCCAAGATCGCTATTTTCGTATTACTCCTTACTATAACTATCTTTAGCGTATATAAATACGTTTCTGCTTTAAAGGAGAAGTACGAGCTTCTGAATGCCCTGAACGAGATTAAACAGCAGGTTCAGGTTCTGGAAAATGACAAACAAAACCTTTCACTTGAGCTGGAGAAGGAAAAACAGCTTGCGGATAAGCTTAGCGAACAGAACGTCGGTTTAAAAGATAACTTAAAGGCCAGTATTACCAGACTGACCAGACTTTTTACGGATATGGAGAATACTCAGAAGTCTTTGGAAGATATGCGCGCGCAATTCTCATTGCTTAAAGCGGAGAATACTGCCTTAAAAGACCAGACCACTCAGATGTCTTCCGAGAATGAGTCAATGAAGGCGAAGCTTGGCTCTGTCTCCGAGATGAAAAAGGCTATCCGCGAGTTCCGCAAGCAGATGGGCAAAGTCGGTAAGGAGATCAAACATCAGGTCAACGCCAATCAGGTTGCGGAAGGCAACCGTGGTTTTGTTATTAAAGACGGCCAGCCTACTCTTACCCCTAAGGTAATCAAAATAGAAGTAACCCCTGTTCCTGCCCCGGCTCCGGCGAAAGAATAATGAACGATATTTTTGCCCAGTTTTTTAAGAATAAAATTCTGATCACAACTATATCTGGTTGGCTTGTTGCCCAGATTATCAAGGTGATCATCGGTACCTTTCGCCTGAAGCGTTTTGATTTTCGCTGGTTTGTAGGCACAGGTGGAATGCCTTCGAGTCACGCCACGGGGGCTTCGTGTTTGGCCACCTCTATAGGTATAAATTACGGTTTTGATAGTGTATATTTTGCGCTTGCCGCTGCATTTGCCCTGGTGGTGATGTTTGACGCGCAGGGCGTGCGTCGGGCCACCGGCAGACAGGCGCGTATTTTGAATAAGATTACTGATGACATCTATTGGAAAGGCCGCATCAAAGACGGCCAGCTGCGCGAGCTTATCGGGCATACGCCCATGGAAGTGATCATGGGGTTTATTCTGGGCGTAGTCATTGCTTTTGTGGCGGGTTAAAGGAGGCTGTGTGAATAAGAAGATTTTGATCATTATGCCTACTATTATTGTGTTGGTTATTGTAGGTGTGTTGGTTTTGAATATCAAAAAATGCCGGATAAATCTACCTGCTGCAGGGAGTAATCTTTCGCAGGCTGTACCCTTGATCAATCAGGTAAAGGAGTTGGAGGCAAAGGGCAATCTTGTGGAAGCAAGGTCTGTTTACCAGAAGCTGGTTAGCGATTTCTCAAACTCTTCCGAAGTGATGAACTGGCAAAAACGCCTGGAAGAACTGAATGTGAAGCTGCTTTTTTCAACCGCTATCACTCCCAAGAGCGTTTTATATGAGATCAAGCCTGGAGATACTCTGACAAAAATAGCAAAGGAACATAAGACCACCGTCGAGCTGATCAAGAAAAGCAATAATCTTTTGAATGACGCTATTTCTCCCGGCAAGAAAATCAAGATCTGGACCGCTGCGTTTACTATTTTTGTGGATAAATCTCAGAACAGCCTTTATTTAAAGACTGATGAAGATATCTTTAAGATTTATATGGTGGCGACAGGTAGGGATAACTGCACACCCGTAGGTACTTTTAAGATCGCCACTAAACTGGTAAATCCCACCTGGTTTAAGGATAATGAAGTCATCCCCGCGGGAGACTCCAGGAATATCCTGGGATCGCGCTGGATGGGTTTTGACGTCGCTCCTAGTTACGGTATTCACGGCACTACTGAGCCGCAGAGTATCGGCAAGCAGTCTACCTCCGGATGCGTGCGCATGTTAAATAGCGATGTCGAGGAGCTTTACATCATCGTTCCCGTTGGGACAGAAGTGACCATTGTTGATTAAATGACTACTATAGGGTTAAGTTTCGAAAAAGATATTGTCGAGCTTGAAAAAAAAATTAACGAGCTGAAGCATTTTTCCGCCAGCCGTAAGATCGATCTTTCTGCTGAGCTTAAGCGCCTTGAAGAAAAGCTGGAGCAGAAGAAGAAAGCTACCTACAGCAATCTCACCGCTTGGCAGAAGGTTCAACTGGCCCGCCACCCCAAACGCCCCTATACCCTGGATTATATCAGCATGCTGATGACGGATTTTTTAGAGCTGCATGGGGATCGGGGGTTTAGCGATGATAAGGCGCTGATCTGCGGTCTAGCAAAGTTGGATAATCAAAAGGTCGTAGTGATGGGGCATCAGAAGGGCCGGGATACCAAAGAGAATTTAAAGCGCAATTTTGGCTGCGCCCATCCTGAGGGATACCGCAAGGCTTTGAGAGTGATGCAGCTGGCCGATAAATTCGGGCTACCAATCGTGATCTTTATCGATACTCCCGGGGCATATCCGGGGATAGGAGCGGAAGAGCGCGGGCAGTCTCAGGCTATCGCCTATAATCTCAGAGAGATGATGCAAATAGCTACTCCTATAATTGCTACAGTCATTGGCGAGGGTGGCTCAGGCGGCGCACTAGGCATCGGAGTCGCGGACCGTGTATTTGTATTTGAGAATTCTTATTATTCGGTCATTTCTCCGGAAGGGTGTGCGGCGATACTCTGGAAAGACGGCGCTCGGGCGCCGGATGCCGCGGCAGTGTTAAAGCTTACCGGTCAGGATCTGATCAAGATGGGGATTATTGATGGGGTTGTTCCTGAGCCGCTGGGCGGAGCGCATCGCGACCCGCAGGCCATGGCACAAAATATAAAAGAAGTGCTGCTTAAGAACCTCAAGGAATTAAAAGCAAAAGAACCCGAAGAGTTGCTTAAAGAGAGGTATAATAAATTCCGCAGCATGGGAGTGTGCGCGTGATCGAGAAAGAATTGTTGTTATTAGGCCTGCTTAAGGAAAGCCCTAAGCACGGCTATGATATCAAGCGTAAGATCAAAGAGATACTTTCTTTATTTGCAGGGGTAGATTTAAAGTCTATATATTACCCGTTGCAGATTTTAGAAAGGGACGGCTTGGTGATCAAACGCATCACTAAGCCCGGTAACCGGCCCGAGCGCATTGTTTATGAGCTCACTTCTAAGGGTGAATCTTACTTTGACGATCTGCTTAACAGAAGTTTCCTTAATTTTAAGAGGCCGCAATTCTCTCTAGACTTAAGCCTTTATTTCCTGCACTTTATGAAGCCCGCGGTAGCCAAGCGCAGGATGCGCGCCAGGCTTTCTATCCTTAACAGGGTCTCTAAAGGCCTGGAGCAGATGATCAAAGAGCAGTCTAAAAAGAAACCTTCTTCCCTTGCCCGCATTCTGGAGCATAATAGGTGTCAGGTGCAGGCAGAGTCGGATTTTCTCATCGATCTGATCAAATCTGTCTAGAAACTCTTCCCAATATACATAACTCATTGTGAATACGTAAGATTTATTCCTGATAAATTCCTCAGGTTTTTCTTGACAGGGTGAGATTTAAGCCTATAATATAGTAAAATTTTACTAATTAAATTTAACTAGATCTACACCTGGCTTTAGCCCCTTCCTTAGTCCCTTCCTTAAAAGGTATAGGAAGGACTACCCCTGTGGGGTTAAAAGGTATAGGAAGGGCTACCCCTCTGGGGGTTAATGCACCTTGGCATAAATGTACCTTTGCCTTTTTGATGGCAAAGTACGCCTCTTGAGAGGCGATTGCCAAGTGCGCCCCTTCTGGAACGGATGGGCCAGGGTGCAGCTTTCTGCTATACCCCGCCATAAAGGATTGGCGGGTATTCCGCTTTCTGCGGAAGGAGTTTTAGATATGGATTGGAATCCGGAAGTTAAAGAAAGGTTTAGGGTTTTTATCGCTAAGATACCCGTGTTTCACCGTCACATTACCGAGGTAGCGGTGACTAAAGTGGCCCAGGAGTTAGCTAAAGGTAGGAATTCAAATCAAGTTCAGGAGCAGGATGTGGTGGCGGCATTTTTCTCCGATGTGCCTTCCCCTTTTTATAGCATGATGATCCGCCTTCTGGAGCAGACCGGATTTGATTACAAGAAGTATGGGTATCCCAAGGAAGCGAAAAGGTAATAAATCATGTATAGTTTTCCCCCGACAGCAAAACGCTTCGAAAATTTGTTCCAAATTTTCTCGCAGCTGTCGGGGTTAATTCGCGCAAATAACTTACGTCGCAGCGAGCAAAACGAGTGCTCCGTAAGTTATGCGCTCATTAAATGAAAATAGCAGTCATCGGCGCAGGCGCCATTGGCGGATTGGTTGCCGGGTATCTAAAGCTTAAAGGCAATGATGTTACTTTAGTCGGCAGGCCGGATGCGGTCAAAGCCATTAAAGCCGACGGGTTAAGAATTTCAGGAGTGCGCGGTGAGTTGGATATCAGCCTGCCTGTATGCGAGGCCTTAAGTGAGAAAGTTGATTTAGCAATTCTAGCCACCAAGACCCAGGATTTAGAAAGTGCGCTTAAAACCAACATAGATTTTATCCGCGACGCGCTTGTCCTTACCACTCAAAACGGTTTGCAGGCAGATAGTATTGTTTCCGGGTTTATCCCGAAAGAGAAGATTATCTCTAGCATCGTGATGTTTGGATCTACTTATCTAAAGCCGGGCGAGATTGTGCACAACTTTGATAAAAGTTGGATCATCGGTAAGGCTTTTGGCAGGAATGACGATTCAGTGGTCAAGGTAAGCCACGTTCTTAATACCATTTTTCCCACAATAGTCAGTGAGGAAATTCTCGGGATGAAATATTTAAAAGTCTTTGTTAATTCTAATAATTGTATACCGGCGATATTGGGCGTAAGTATGCAGGAAGTGTTTTCCGATGTAGATATTTGCGCCGTCAGCGTAGCTATCTGGAAAGAGGGCCTAAGTGTTATGAATAAAGCGGGGATCAGCTTATCCTCGCTTCCGGATTTTCCTCTGGAAAGGGTGACTAAATTGGCAGCGCTTAGTTTACCTGAGGCAGCAAAAATATTCTCTGGTATCATGACTAATCTTAGCCGCGAGCCGATGTATGGCTCAATTCTTCAGAGTATTAAAAGAGGCAAGAATAGTGAAATAGATTATATCAACGGAGAATTTGTTGCTTTGGCCAAGAAGAATAACGCCATCGCTCCTTTGAATGAAAAACTGGTTGAAATGGTGCATCAGGTAGAGCCTACCGGGAAATTCTTCTCTAAACAGGAGCTTTTGGATAATACGAAAGGATTATATTAATATGGGCGAAGTAGATACCCCTTTTCCGAGATTAAAACTCACTGTCACCGGAGTGTTCGGGCTTTGTTATCACGGTTATAATATTGGCGATGAGATAATCCTCGAGGATTTTACCCATCCGCCTAAGCATTTTTGCTTAGGGCTGGCGCACGCATTGTTTCCGGTGATTTATGCTTTAAGTTTCGGAGCCTGTTTTCCTTTTCGCGATAATCAGCGCTCACTTTTAGTGACTTGTCCTGACGGAGGAAAATTAGAGTTTAAGGCGGAGATTTTAGATAAAGAGGATAAAGTTCAGGTGATCCCAAAGGACCCGAATTTCAAGGGCCCGAATCCGAAAAAAATGGTACTTGAAGTAGTGCAGGCAAAAGGCAAATGCACCTTTGGTTATAAGGTGGGGGATAAGTGGGAGACGCAGGGGCTAAAATGTATTTCGGGTTTCTGCGGCGCGGCATTTCATACCGCGTTTCCGGCGTTGTTTGCGCTTAATTTCGGGGCGAAGTTTTTCTTTATGTCTAACCCCGACTCTATCGATACCGTTACCTGCCCTGACGGAGGAAATATTGTCTTTAAAGTCGCAAGGGTTGAAGATTAATCTAAGGAGAATTATTTGATGTCAAAAAGACGTGTAGTGATCACCGGTATAGGAGTAGTGGCGCCCAACGGCATCGGTAAAGATAACATCTGGAAAGGCATGTCGGGTGGAGTCTCCGGAGTCAAACTGGTGGATGGTTTTGATGTTTCCATATTTAACACCAAGATCGCTGCTGAGGTACGTGATTTTGATCCTTTTAAATTGGGTCTTACCCATAAAGAAGCCATGCGCATGGATAGGTATGTGCAGTTTGGCGTGGTGGCAGGCGATATGGCCATAAAGGATAGCGCCCTAAATTTTTCCAAGGAAGATCCGGAGCGCATCGGCGTGTGTTTGGCTAATGCTATTTGCGGCACAAAATATATGGAGGAGGAGTTTGCCTTGGTCACTGATAACGGCAAGAAGCCGATAGATCCCAGCAAAGTGCGGCCGGATCTGTATGATGCGGCGATGTTTAATACTCCGTCCATTGAGATCAGCGCCAGGTATGGATTTAAAGGTATTTGTGACACGCTTTCCACAGGCTGCACCGCTGGCACGGATTCCATGGGTTTTGGCATGGAGACTATTCAGGACGGTGAGCACGATGTGATGATCTGTGGCGCGGCAGAGGCTCCTATTACTCCCATTACCTTCGGTGCGTTTGATGTAGTGAGTGTTTTGTCAGCAAGAAATGATGAGCCGGAAAAAGCATCGCGACCATTTGACAAAAAGCGCGATGGTTTTGTTTTGTCGGAGGGCGCAGGGATTCTGATTTTAGAAGAGCTAAATCATGCTTTAAAACGCGGGGCGTATATTTATGCGGAGGTCACTGGATTCGGCACAAGTTGCAATGCCTTTCATATGACTGACCTTCCGGCAGATGGTCAAGCAATGGCTAATTGCATAAATTTGGCGCTTAAAGATGCCGGGATGAAGCCTAAAGAAATAGAGTATATCAGCGCGCATGGTTCTTCGACCCGCATGAATGATATCTTTGAGACCAACGCCTATAAAATGGTCTTTGGCGATTACGCTTACAAGCTCCCCATAAGCTCGCTTAAATCTATGATCGGTCATCCTTTAGCTGCGGCAAACGCGGTGGAGCTGACTGTTTGCTCCATGATTTTTGAGAAAAATATTCTTCCTCCCACGATCAATCAGGAAGAAAAGGATCCTCTGTGCGATTTAGATTATATTCCCAATGTCGCGCGAGCTAAGAAAGTGAACACTATTCTTAAAACAAGCAGCGGCTTTTCCGGAATTCATTCCTCGTTAGTATTAAGGAGATATAATGGATAAGATTGCAATCACTGGTATCGGCGTAGTCACGCCTTCGGGTATAGGTAAGCGTCAGTTTTGGGCAAATATCAAAAGTGGACGCTCTTTTGTCAAAGAGATCACCCGTTTTGACGCGTCTCTTTATCCTTCACATATCGCAGGGCAAATCGATGATCTGGATAAATATTCCACGATTTCCGAAAGGCTTTTAAAGAAGATTGATGCATTTTCGCATATGGCTCTGATCGCTTCAGAGCTGGCTTTGCAGGATGCGGGAATCGATATTAAAAAAGAAGATCCGAATCTCGTAGGTATATTTTTAGGTAATGCTATAGGCGGATGGCTGTATGCCGAGACAGAGCTACGTGATATGTATATGGAGGGCCGCGAAGGGGTTTCTCCTTACATGGCCTCTGCCTGGTTTCCCGCTGCTCCTCAAGGTCAGGTGTCTATTTATTACGGGATAAAGGGGTTTTCTAAGACAGTTGTATCTGACCGAGCCAGTTCTTTGATGGCCCTGGGTTATGCGCGCAAAGTTTTGGCAAAGAATAAGCTGAATATGATCTTAGCCGGAGGCATGGAAGCCCCGGTTACACCATACGCGTTATTATGCTGCAATACATATGGTGCATTATCTTTAGATAACGCGCATCCACAGGAAGCTTACCGTCCTTTTGATAAAAAGCGTAATGGTTTTGTGATAGGTGAGGGTGCAGCAATCGTAGTGCTGGAGGGCCTGGACCGGGTCAAATCGCGTAGCGCCAAATCTCTGGCGTATATCATCGGTTTTGGCACTACCTGTGACGGAGTGGACAGAATCAATCCTGCTAATGATGGAATTGAGTTAGGCCGGGCGATCAGAATGGCTTTGGATGAGGCAAAGATTTCACCCGATAAGATTGATTACATTTCTTTGGATGGTTTGGCTGTAGATATCTGGGATAATTCAGAAATTGATGCTATAAGAAGCGTTTTTGGCGCGCGCCTTAAAGATATTCCTGTCAGCTGTCCCAAATCCATGTTTGGAAATCTTTTGGGCGCAAGCGGAGTTGTAGATATGGTCATTGCGATCCATGCCATGGAGCATAGCCTGGTTCCGCCGACCATTAATCTGGAGAGCCCGGCTGTAGACGGTCTTCTATATGTAGGTAAGGAAACCAGAGAGCACAAGATTAATAAAGCGCTAATTATTTCGCGCGGCAGAGGTGGTATAAATTCAGTGTTAGTCGTAGAAAAAGCATAAATAAATGTACCTGGCCTTAGCCCCTTCCTTAAAAGGTATAGGAAGGGCTATCCCTGTGGGGTTATAGGATAGGCCAGTATTCCGCTTTCTGCGGAAGGAGGTATAAGTGAAGATATTATTTGTCATGCCGAAAGTCGGCGCTTGGGCGTCACACGGAATACATCGCTCGCCAAATCAGCTTTACGCGCATTGGGCCGCTTATGTGCGCGAAAGAGGATACGATGATGTGGCAGTCATCGACGGCAGGGCTGAACAAATCCCTATGGACCAGCTTATTGAAAGAGTGAAAGTTAAAGCGCCTGATGTGGTAGTGATGGGTGAGCAGCTGCACGGCTATGGCGGTTACGGAGTTCTGCGCCATTTTAAAGAAGCGGCAGTAGGAATCAAAAAAGCGCTGCCCAAGACAAAGATAGTGCTTGGCGGGTTGTGGTATTCAGCCATGCCTGTGCCGACGCTGGAAGAGAATCCGGCAGTTGATTTTGTGGTCATGGGGGAAGAGGAATCTTTCGGAGACTTGATCGAAGCTATAGATAAAAATAAGCCGCTTAAAGATGTAGGGGGCGTCACCTCGCGCGTAGGAAGCGAGATTGTAATGGGGCCGCATAAGCCGCTAATGGAAGATTTGGATAAATTGCCTTTACCGGCATACGACTTGTTCCCGATGGATAAATACGTGGGGCACACTTACTGGAAGCCGTTCGTGGATATGGTCACTTCCCGTGGTTGCCCGTCGGCTTGCACGTTCTGCTATGAGTGGGATCAGTTTGATCCGCGTTCTCCTTCGGACTTTCTAAAATGGCGGGCCAAATCTCCGGAAAGGGTAATGGAGGAGCTGAATCTTTTGCACAAAAAATACGGAGTCAAGGTAGTGGTCATCCAGGATGATAATTTCAATGTCGACCCTGGCAGGGTGCAGAAGTTCTGCGAGCTTAAAAAAGCATCTAATAATCCGATCAAATGGGTATCTTTGGGACGCGCCATTGACTGGGTCAATTGCGAATCTATTCTGCCCCTGATGAAAGAAAACGGGTTGTTCATGGGAGTTTTCGGCATCGAGGTGACTACGCAATCAGAGCTTAAGAAAATAGCTAAAGGCACCACTCTTGATCAGATACAAAAGACTATTGATATTCTTCGTAAAAATGATATTGCCATTGTCGCGGATATTATGATGGGTTTTGACCATGATACCGAAGCTATTATCAAGAAGCGTTTTGAGTATAGCGATGCGGTGGATCCGGATATCCTGTGGTTAGGTTACGTTACTCCTGCCCCGAACTCTCCGATGTGGAGGATCGCGCTTAAGAAAGGTTGGATCGATCCGAAAAAAGTGGATTTTAGCACCTGGGATTTCTTGCATCCAGTTATTCCCACAGATCACCTGACTACCGAAGATCTCGGACGCCTGGGCTCTTGGTGTATGAGAGAATTCTTCTCTAAGCCTGGACGTATCAATCGAATCATGGAGAGCAATTTCGACCCGCTTGCTAAGCTGTGTTTCAAGGATCAGTTGGATAATCTTAACAAGTGGGAAGCGGCAGCGGTTAAGGGAGAAATTTTAATATAACGGAGGCTATATGGTGGCTAAAGAACAAATTAAGGATGTTCTGGTAAAACTTTTGAAAGTCAGGCCCGAAGAGCTCAAAGACGATGTGAGCCTGCAGGATAGTATCGGCGTTGACTCAACCGAGATGGTTGAGTCCGTGATTGCTTTGGAAAAGGCTTTTGGCACCAAGTTTAACCCTAAGGAGATTACTAAGTTCTCGACCATCAATGAGATAGACGCAGTTATTCAGTCAAAACTAGTAAAATAATGAAGATAGTAGATTTAAGCTTGCCTATAGATGAAAAGGCTTTTGAGATCCACCATGTCCAAATCGAACGGGTAACGCACGCCTCCGGGGTAGAGAAGTTTAACCGGGTGATCATGGGCAAGACCTTAAAAGGTAAGATCCAGTATCTTCTAGGCAAGCGCATCTTAAGAAAAGAAGATATGCCGGATGAAGAGTTTCTTTCGCTTGAAGTTGTGCATGCGCCGGTGCATGTAGGCACCCACCTGGATTATTCTTTTCATTACGGCACAAAATCCGAAGGACGTCCGTCAAAAACTGCCGATGAGATTCCTCTAGAGTATTGTTATCAGGACGGGGTGAAGCTGGATATGTCGCATAAAAAACCGGCTGAGTCTATTACCGCTAAAGATATAGAAGAGGGCTTAAAGAAGATCAACTATACACTTAAATCTTTGGATATTGTTTTATTGCGTACTGGCGCGGATAAGCTTTACGGCGGCCCTAAGTATTTCGCCGATTATCCCGGAATCGATGTTTCGGCAATCGATTATCTCTTGGATAAAGGGATCAAGATTTTTGGTGTAGACACCATGGGTATTGACCGGCCATACCGCTTCATGCTTAAAGAATTTTTAGAGGAAAAGAATCCGAAGAAATTTTACCCGGCGCATTTTTATGGAAGAATTCGGGAATTTATTCATATTGAGCGCCTAGCGAATTTAGAAAAATTGCCGGGTTCCGGATTTAAAATAATTTGTTTTCCGGTGCGCATTAGACAGACTGGTGCTGCCTGGGCGCGAGTAGTCGCTATTTTATAACGAAAGGATAACCTATGGGACACACCTGTAATTCCATTATCATCAACGCTCCGTATGATTTGGTCTTTGATATTTCTAACGATATTTCCCGTTGGACGGAATTATTCGGCACTGAATATAAAAAAGCTGAGGTTTTGGAGAAGAAAGATAACAAGATCACTTTCCGCCTGACTGATGAGGACGATAAGTCCTGGGTTTCCTGGAGATTGCTTTTTAAAGATAAATACTTTGCTTATGCCCAGCGTCATGAGCCGCTATTTCCATTTAAATATATGAAGATTGTCTGGCTATATACTCTGAAGCCTGAGGGAATGGCTTTGGCTAATGGAGGCCAAACCACGGACTTTTGTCCTGTTGAACTCACATGGATTCAGCATTTTGAGATGGATAAAAAAGCCAAGTTTAATGATACCCAGATCGAAGGGTTCATTAACGAAGGCTCGCAGCATAATCTGAAGATATTTAAAGATATTATCGAGCGAGAAGCGAAGATTTAAGTTGAAGAAGTTAACATTTATTATTCTTTGCTTGGAAGGTGCGGTATTATCATTCAATGTAGCGGCCTCCGCGGCTTTAGTTCCTTCAATTGCTAAAGAATTTGTTCTTTCTCAGTTTTTGGTAGGCAAAATTGTCTGGTTTTATATGCTTACCTACGGAGTGTCCGCGCTAATTTATGGCCCTCTGGTGCGGGCTTTTGACGCCAAGAAGGTAGAGCTTATTTGTCTTTTCTTTTTCTCCTGCGCGAATATTTTAGCGGCTTTGGCGCAGAATATCGGCGTGCTTTTTGCTGCTCGCGTGCTAATGGGAATATTTGGTGCATCAGTCTTTCCACTGGGATTGATCTTGATCGGAGAGCATATTGAACTTAAGAAGCGCGGTGAGTTTGTGGGCTTGTTTTTTGGTGCTAGTTTTGTTGCGTCATTGTTTGGGCTTTTACTAAGTGGCATCCTCCACTGGCGCCTGATATTCCTGCTTCCTGGGATAGCCGGATTCATTTTGATGCTGGCAATGTATTTATTTCTGCCTAGCTTTAAACAGGATGCTACCGGCTTTAGGGTAAATTATGGCCGGGCGCTTAAAAATAAGAATGTCTTAATAGTATTTATTTATATATTTATGGTCAGCCTGTTTTATCACGGGGTGCAACAGTGGCTGGCAGTGTATTTCTCAAAAAGTTTTGCCCTTTCACAATTTTTTATCAGCATGCTGATCACTCTGACCAGTTTAAGCGGGATATTCGGAGAGGTGATTGGCGGTAAATTCTCCGATTCCCTGGGTAGGGTCAGGACTCTTAATATTGGAATTGTTATGATGGTGGTCAGCGTATCAATGCTCATGTTGCAATCGTCATTCCTGGTTTTGGCGCTTTTGATGGTTATCTGGGGGATGGGTTGGACTTTTAATCACGCCGGGCTTTCCACTCTTTTGACGGATCTGCCTAAGGAATACCTCAATGAGGCAGCCAGCCTTAATAGCAGTGTACGTTTTATTTCTGGAGGCTTAGGCGTAGCCTTGGGTGGTTTGATTATGCAGCAAAGTTTTGTTTTAGGTTTTACGGTTTTTGGTGTTTGTCTTATCGGGTTATTGTTTTTTAGCAGAAGACTTGAAAAAGTTTATCATGTTGACCCCGCCTCATAAGCGCTGCCAAAATTTCTTTGAAATTTTGGCGCATTCAGCGGGGTTAATTCCCTATGTGTAAACAAGAGGAATTAAGGAGGTAGTCATGGAGGATTTAAAAGGTAAGGTTGCTATTGTAACCGGAGCTAGCCGCGGGATCGGCAAGGCTTTGGCATGTACAGCTGCGGGCCTCGGGATAAATTTGGCGATTGCTGCGCGTCAGGAAGGTCCGCTTAAAGAAACGGCGGAAGAGATCGTCAAAAAGTATAAGGTTGAAGTCTTGCCGGTTGTCTGTGATGTTACAAAATTAGAGGATCTGGAGAACCTGGTCAATAAAACCAAGGCTAAATACGGCAGGATAGACATCCTGATCAATAATGCGGGGGTATCTTCTCAGTTTCCGTTTCAGGAGCAGCCTATCGAGGATTTTGAAAGGCTGGCGCATACCAATTACCTGGGATATGTGCGCCTGATCCGCCTAGTGATCAATGATATGATTAAGAATAAATCCGGCGCGATCATCAATATGGTTTCTGGATCGACCCTCTGTGATCCCTTACCAAGAAACTTTATCGTTTATAGCTCGCTTAAAGTAGGCCTGCGTGCTTTTTCCAAGGGTTTATTCTGGGAATTGCGCGACCAGGGAATAAAGGTGACTTCTATCTTGCCAGGAGTTACGGATACCGATTTAACCGGAAAGCTAAGCGAGATTACTTCTGATACATCACGGCTGATGACTACTGAGGCAATTGAAAATGCGGTGAGGTTTGCTTTGACCGTCCCGCAAAACGTATGTCCGTTGGAAATCGCGGTAATAAACCAACAGACACCGTGGACCGCTCCGGTAATTCCATTTGAACAACAGCATCCCAATAAATAATGGAGGAATAGATGAGAAAAGCAGTTTTGCTGGTTTTAGGATTTATTCTGGCAACGGGAATGGTTAGTTTTGCCGCGGGTAATTTGCTGGTGGATGATTTTGAAGTAGATGTTTCCGGAGGCCCTGCGGGCACTTTTGATTTTGGCGCGGGCAACGGTTCATCATTAGCAGTCACTGCGGATAAGGGTATCAAAAACGGTGGGAATCAGTCGATAAAAGTGGTTTATGACGCCATCAAAGGCGGATATATGTACATTGCTAAAGGTTCCGGGCTAGATGCCAAGAGCGCTAATTGGC
>JAPLLR010000036.1 GCA_026387455.1 Candidatus Omnitrophota bacterium
GAGTATAAGGAATACGGTATTATTATGAATATTAAGCCGCGCGTAGATGATAGCGGAAGGATCCATCTGAACCTAGGCGTGGAGGTTAGCGAACTGCAGCCAGCTGTTTCTACCGCCTATGCTCTAGCATATCCTTTGACAAAGCGTAATGCCGATACTGAGCTTTTTCTTGATGACGGCCAGACTATGGCTATCGGCGGCTTGATCAAGCAAAGGACAACGGAAGACCTGCGTAAATTCCCCTGGTTAGGGGATGTGCCAATATTAGGCATGTTCTTTAGGCAGAGGACTACTACTTCGGGAGGCGGCAGCGGTGAGAGAGGTGACGTCGAACTGTTTATTACCCTCACCCCGAGAATCGTTGACCAGTCTAAATCAGAAGGAGCACCGAATTTACCCGGCTGGCCTAGGAAAGAAGAAGTCGCTGCGTTAAAAGATATAAAGCCCGCTGCTATTGCGCTTGCACGAGAATCGGTACAAGCCGCGCCGCTGGTCATAGAAGAGGGGCCCGTTGATCCCATGGTGCGTTATATGCGTATTATTCAGAGCCGTATCCTGAAAAATCTGACTTATCCTCAGGCGACAAGAGACGCCGGTTATCAGGGGACGGTGAAACTGAGCCTGAAGCTTTCTTTTAGCGGAGACCTGCTTGAGGCCAAAGTCAAGGATTCTTCTGGGGACAGCGCGCTTGATGAGAGCGCATTGTTAACGGCGAAGAAAACTGCACCTTATCCGCCTTTCCCGCCCGATATTGAGCAGAAAGAACTTCGGATAGAGGTCCCGATAGTCTATAGGCTAGACTAAAAATAAGAAATTAGAATTAAAGATATCCCTGGTTAAAGTTGTCAAGCGGCGTGACTTAAAAGAGTGAAACTGCTGTCGGGGATGAAATAGGGCTACTCTGATTTTTCTACCGTAGAACTGCAATTCCTTCCGCCTTCTTTAGATTTATAAAGTCCGTCATCAGCGCGTTTGATCAGCGAATCCACAGTATCGTCATTTCGAAAAATCGAAACACCAAAACTCGCGGTGACCTTGTAAGAATTTAAATCATCTTTTACCACTTGGTTTTCGATGGCCTTGCGGAATTTATCCGCCACGATCATGGCGTCTTTTATCCCTACGCCGCGCAATAATACTATCATTTCCTCGCCGCCGTAGCGGGCCACAATATCTGAGGAGCGGGCAGTGACTTTGAGCGCGTTGGATACTTCTTTTAAGACCAAATCTCCTACCTGATGGCCGTAGGTGTCGTTAAATTTCTTGAAATGGTCCACGTCGCTCATTACGATAGCGAATTTTTTGGTGGTATCCGACCGGGCCATGAGCATTTCGGTCTCAACGAGTAATTTGAAATAGCGGATGTTGAAGAGTCCGGTGAGCCCGTCGGTGACCGACATTTTGAAGAAGTTTTGCCGCTCGATGGAGATGCGTACGAAGTTATAAGTACCTACGCAAAAAGCGCTTAAGGAGAACCCAAAAAGGGAGGTGGCAAAGTCCATCCACAGGCCTTGTGTGAAGAGGATGAAGTTGATGATAAAATATACTATTGCCAGGGAAATAAGGACCACTGTTTCGCGGATGGGTTGCTCTCCGGAGATAAGAAATGCCGGAAGTAGGGTCATGATGAAAAGGATCAGCAGGTTTATCCAGGGAAGCGGGGTGTAGATGAATTTGCGGTTGATGATGTTACTGATGGTGGTGGCTACTACTCCCAGGCCTGGGTATTCCGGCTGTACAGGAACAGCTTTTATGTCGTAGAGCCCGACTGCGGTCAGGCCGATAAGGCAGATAGAGTCTTTAAAGTCCTGCAGCTCTTTGCCGGAAAGTTTGTTATCGATATGGTCCTTGTATTTGGCTAGGACCTCGAGG
>JAPLLR010000061.1 GCA_026387455.1 Candidatus Omnitrophota bacterium
CTGATGTCAAAATAAACCCAACCAGGGAATAAATCCGGTTTCAGGATCCTGATACATGATACTAATGTGGAGAAAGTCAAGATTATCGCCCAGACGAGCGCTATAAAACGGCAGCTGTGGATGAGGGCAGGGTCATTCCAGCGCTCTTTAGGAAGTTCTGCTGTTGCGTATTGCAGGGTAAAGGGTTTGCCGATAAGAAGTGTAACCCATATTATACCTGCCAGGAACCCGTTAGAGATTATCCCCATGTATTTGGTGAAGAACATCAAGTGCATGAAGTTGATAGTGATTGCACAGGCTATGAAGAAAAACAAGGTCCCCCATTGCAGGATAAAGCCTTTACGTAATTCCTTAAAGCCGAATATCGGGTTGGCTAAAAGAGCGATGATGATGGATCTTTCAAGGCTGGCTAATGTATGGCCGGATAAGAACAGAAACAATAGCCACGGCATAAACCCTAAGAGAAATTTTATTAGTTCTTTAAGTTCTTTCATTCTTCATCC
The DNA here is from genome assembly GCA_026387455.1 of Candidatus Omnitrophota bacterium. GTDB lineage: Bacteria > Omnitrophota > Gorgyraeia > Gygaellales > Profunditerraquicolaceae > JAPLLR01. The sequence goes on from JAPLLR010000061.1 coordinate 504, forward strand.
TTATCGTAATTGGGGACGTTCCCCAAAGGGACACCCTGTTGAAAAATAGATCGTCCATTTTATTTACTTGTGCCAAAAGTATTCTTTCATTACCTTATCTAAAAAATGAAGGTAAACTTTCTCTTCTTCTTTTTAGTTCCTCAAAAGTAATTAAATCCATTAAATGTAACACACTATTGCCTAATTCAGTCCAATGATATGAAAAATAAACTATACCTTCTTTTGTCTGGGTATTTAGACCCAAAAGACCGCATTGACAAAGATGCCTAATGGCTACAACATGTCTTTCAAAAGCACCATCAACATAATCTTTGCCTTGTCGTATCTTTAATACTCCTTCATATTCTGTTCTGCCATGAGGTGAAGTATGTAATACGAAATTCGGAGTATTATTATGAAGCATAACTATTTCAAATTCATATGGACCAATTAACATTCTTGCTAGGTTAATTTTTTTCTCTTCCGCAATTTTATAATTCTTGATTGCTTCTACAATTCTCAAAGCTAATGGTTCTATTGAGCTTTCTAAATTATCTTCGTATTCATAGAAAATTAGATCTTTTGTATCGAATAATGGCTTGTAGCCTTTATTTGCTATGAGTATTTGCCTTGTTTTCGGTTCAGCTACGTGAGCTATACCAAGCTCATAAAAAACATTCGGATTATTATCAGTTAAGACTCCAAGAACAACTTGTGCAGTTAATAAATGTTCTAATACATTTATCCACCCTGAATTCGTAAGAATGTCTTCTTTAGTTCTTTTGGATGACAATGCTTGTTGTCCGACATAATTAAGTATTTCATTGGCTTTTTTGGTTGCAGGATCTATGAGTTTATTAAATATATTATCGTATTTACTATCAAATGGCATAACAACGAAGACTTCTGTAAAATTTATAGCCTTTTGTTCAGGCTTAAAATCATAAGGATACATATTACCTCCTAGATTATATGCTTAGTTAGAATCTAGCGCCTTAGGGGACAGTTCCCAAAGGGAGACCCTGTTCTATCGGGGACAGGTCCCTCAAACACTGTTACGGAAAGTTAAAGCGGGATCTGTCCCCTCGCCTAGCGGAGATCTGTCCCCTTACCTAGCGCGGAATTCTTCTTTTGCTTATTTCAAATGCTTTTCCGCTTCCCGGTAAGATTTGTAAGTATGTATGGCTACCCCGGCAGAATAATGAAACAGGCTCATGATATTAAATCCTATATCCTTTTCCGGGTCCGGGATGACCCTTATTACCTTAGAAACTCCGCTCTTATTTAATAACTCCATTATCTTTTCAATAGATTGCTTTGCGTTTATGTCCATGCGCTCTAAAGAAGAAAAATCCGCCAATACAATAAACCCCTTCTTTAACTTAGGGGCGCTCTCCTGAATCTCGGCATATAACTGCTCCGCCTCCCGGAGATCAAAAAAGTCCTTATAAACGACTACTAATTTATTATCCTTATTGTCAACGTTTAGACTGAACATCTTCCCATTATCCCAAACTTTCAGAAACTCTCAGGACCGTTTCCTGCTTTCTCTTTGTGCACCTTTCCACCTACGCGGTGGAATATTGGGTTTACGGGAACGTTACCCAAAGGCCTGCCTGCCGGCAGGAACACCCTAGGGAAAAATAGAACTGGCACCATTATTTGCAACCTTATGAAACAAAAGAAGTTATATAAAGCGCCTTATATTCGGTTCATATAACGCCTACTTAAATAATCTCCAGCCTCACGAAATCCTGACCAGCGGTCAACACTTTTACAAAATCATGCATGTTGCACCATTCTTTGTCCTCCATATGAGGAATCCAGTCTTCGTTAAATCGTTCTTTGCCAAATTCATATGTAGTAGTCAAATTATGAATGCCTTCCTTTGTAAGAACCCAATCGCCGAACCGTTTCAAAATCGGAGGCAATTCCTTCGCGGTTGCAATCTCAATGATTGAATATTTCTTTCTCCCAACCTTAACACACCCCTTGTAAGCTTCTGGAAAATATCCTGCCACATGTGCATGATTTGTCATTGATAGCTCTCCTTTCTGTACAAATAATGAACCTTCGTAGACTTACGGGGACGTTACCCAAAGGCCTGCCTAACGGCAGGCAGGGACACCCTGTATTTTACCCTAATTCTTACTCCCCCAGCGCCATTTTATTTCGCCTTCAGTCTTACCTATTGCCACAATAAGAAATAGCGCAGTGAGGATAATGATATCCAGCCCGTATCTAAGATAATCTCTGAAGGTGCCTGCTAATCCTGTTTCTGTCATAGGAACGTCAATGAAGAAAGCTGCTGCACACAAAAAAGCAAAACAAAAAGTAAGCAGCCACCCCTGCCAAGTCACCGGATAAGCTCCCCAACCGTATTGTTTGGGCTTAAACCAAAATTTGGCCATCTCGCCCCCTTATTCTAGGAAAACTATATTATTGCTGGTGTGTATAAAACTAAATGTATTATCCTACTGCATAAGTTAATTGTCAACCGATATGAACCAGCGAGGTGCGAGCGAACTATTGTTAACGGGAGACGAGGCATATTTTGAGCGGGGCGTGTCGGCAAGGAGCGGGCAAGGTGTCCGAGCGAAAGCGAGGACGAGCGACGCAGCCGACCCGAGCGAAGTTTTGCCACGCTGGGGAAAAACGAGCGTCCCCGCGAAAAATGTGCCTCGGCACCCTGCCTTCGGCAGGTGCCCGTTAATCTTGGTGAGCGAAAAAATCGGAAGGTATTAATCCTTACTGCGCAGTGCGGTTACTTTGAATATCCTTTAACTTATCTCTGGTGCTATCTATTGTTGATTTATAGCTTGTGGTATCTATGCCTTGCTCTGATATGATTTTTTGTGTCTCTTTGTCCAGAGAAGTCTTCTTAAAATAGACATTGAATACTTTGTAGGCAATAAACGCGATTATTGCCAGGACCAGCAAAATCTCTATAAACCCAAAACCTGCCTTAAACTTCCTCATCTCTCCCTCAGCTTTCTAACCGCCCAGATAGAATTCTGGAGACACAATACTTAATTAGATATAAACAGCTGAATTAAATAATGTGTCCCCGGAATCAGGAAGGAATTTATAAGATATCATACAAGCAAAGCATCAACAACAGCTTTCGGATTAGCTTCTGCTACTTTGAGTAATGCCAGCGCAGCGCCTTCTGGCCTTCTCCTACCTTGCTCCCAATTCTGTAAAGTATCAATACTAACCCCTAATATATGGGCAAATTCGGCTTGAGATACATGAAGTTTTCTACGTATATTTGTTACAATTATTGGATGAAACTTAAAAATTCTACTAGGCTTTATTCTACCAGCATGTATTTTTCTAGCCTGATCGATACTCTTTAACAACTCGTTAAAATCCTTGTTTTTCATATCACTCCCTCCTTCACGTACTCAATTAGCATTTTCTTCTGTTCCTTCGTTAAATCTTCTTGTTCTGATTTCTTGAAGGGGAACAACATATATAATTTTTCATCTTGTGTATACCAATAATATATAACTCGTAATCCACCTCTTTTTCCTCTACCGGGAATAGCCCATCGCAACTTCCTTAAACCTCGACCTCCTGGAATAAGTGCGCCTGCTTCAGGGGTAGTTACTAGTTTCCATTGTAATTCACTATACTCGTCATCAGAAAGAACTTCGTTAATCTTCTTAGTAAAAATAGGAGTTTCAATAATCTCCACTTTCTCTCCTTCAATTAAAGTATACGCCATTGGCGTATAAATGTCAAGTTTTATTAAACAGCTTCACCCTCTCTACTTTAATAGACGTAATGGGTGGCAAAATCTAACGAAAATATTTAGGATTTTTTAGCTGAGGCGGGGAAGTATCAACACTCAATGCCGATACGGGATTTGATGCCTTTGCGGTAATAATGTTTCACTTCTTTTATTTCACTGACCAGGTCAGCGGCTCTTATAACTTGCGGATGGGCGTAGCGCCCGGTAAGGATTAATTCGGTCTTTTTTGGCGCATCTTTTAAAAGCGTAAGTAAATCCTTTAAATCAAGCAATCCTACTTTCAGGGCGACATTGACCTCATCAAGTATGACTACGTCATAATCATTTTCTTCGATGATCTTCTTTATCCGGTCAAAACCTTTCTGAGCTAAATCTTTATCAATTCTCGACGGAGACTTCCTGATAAAACATCCCCTTCCAAACTGTTCTGTCTTTATAGCTTTGATTTTGCGTAACGCCTTTACTTCGCAATAATCCCCACTCTTGATAAATTGCCCTATATAAACTTTTAATCCGGCCCCTACCGCGCGCAAAGCTAGCCCAAGCGCTGCGGTAGTCTTTCCTTTTCCGTTACCGGTATAAACCTGTATCATTGTGGGATTTTTACCTTGCGTTATCGGGTGGTGGTAGAAGCCCAGTTAGAGACTTCGTACTTTCCCTGATAGTTACGCACATGCACCTGATAGCGATATGTCGTCCCCGGCACTAAAGCGGTGTCATGGTATGTCGTCTGAGTCCCGCTTACGTAGGTAGCCCAGCCATCAGAACGCGTGATATCGAACCGGATTGCCCCGCAAGAAGCATTCGTCCAGCTTAAGTTTATCTGATTATAAGGGTTTGCTGGATCGACACTGACCGTCAATACGGGGGGCACAAGATTACATCCGCGTAAAGGCGATTGCGGAAGAGGAATATCCGAACCGGAAGAGTGCGTGACGGCTATCTCGGAATCAACCGATTCCCCAAGCTGTAAACCAGCGGGATCAATTTCAGAAGCCCTGACCTTAAAATACAGGTCCGTCGAACAATCTCCCGTAAACGTAAACGAAGGGGAATTTACCTGCTGGGCCAAGCTCCATGGCCCTGATTTGCTTGAAGAGCTGTAATAAACGCTGTATAAGACGCTGTGCCCGGCGGGTGCTGAAACAGGCGACCAGCTCAACATCACTGTCCCATTATTGCCGTGACAACTGGCGGTAGACTTTAGATTGCCAGGGGCATTAATGGCAAATCCACTCCCGCAGAAAACTAATAAAAACAAAATTAAGAACATCCCTATAAAACCGTATCTGGCAGTAGCTTCTCTGAACATATAAACCTCCCCTGTATTTATTCTAGGCACAAGTATAACACTTTTTTAGCTACTTGCAAAGCCTTTCACTTACGAATACTCATGAACTGTATCTGCCAACGAGGGGCACAAATACACACGCGCAAATATCTGTATATCCAAGGTTGCCGCCTTTCTTCTCAATCAATGTCAGGACCTGGCTGAAACTTCCTCCCAAAGGTAAAATCAGCTTGCCCTTATCTTTCAGTTGCTCAAGCAATGGGCCGGGCACCACGGGGCTGGCGGCAGTAACTATAATTCTGTCAAAAGGCGCTTCTTCCGGCCAGCCCAAAGTTCCATCTGCGACTTTTATGTGGATATTAGTGTAGCAAAAGCTTTTTAACGCATCAATGGCTTTCTTTGCTAAAACATCGTAGCGCTCTATGCTATAAACTTCTTTTGCCAACTCGGCGAGAATTGCCGCCTGATATCCTGAGCCGGTGCCGATTTCTAGAACTTTTTCATTGCCGCTAAGCCCCAAACATTCCGTCATCAAGGCAACAATGAACGGCTGAGAGATGGTCTGATTTTCTCCTATCGAAAGCGGATAATCCGCATAAGCACAGTTACGGGAAGCCTCCGGTATAAATTTATCCCGATCTACCTTATGAAAAACTTCCAGCACCTTCGGGTCTTTTATCCCCCGCGGGATCAACTGCTCTGCTACCATCCGCTCTCTTAAGATTTTAAAGTCCATAACTCCCGGACGATATAACGCAAAAAACGCAGCGTATCGATAAACGGGTTTATCCGGCTCTTCTCTCCCGAATAAACAGTATTTATGGGAACTGATTCTATTTTTAAGCCCACCGCCGCAGTCTTGATCAAGATCTCAGTTTCAATCTCATAGTTAGAAGTAATAAGATTAATCTTCTTAAGCACATCGCACTTTATCAAACGAAACCCACACTGGCTATCAGGAACATTCTGCCTGATTATCCCGGATACAAACCATGACATCATCCCATTAATGATCAGACGATGCAAGGGCATATTCTTCGGCCTGTGCATACGGTTTCCGATAAACACTCCGGTATCAGTCTGCCGGGCAGCGCCTAAGAACGACGGCAAATCACTCGGCAGATGCTGGCCGTCGCCGTCCATAGTAACAACCGCATCAAAACCGTGTGTAAGAGCGTAATTGAAACCTTTGATAAGGGAAGCTCCTTTGCCATGGTTTTTCATGTTGCGCAAAACCACTGCGCCAAGCTCCTCGGCAATGCGTACAGTGCTGTCGTTTGACCCATCATCCACCACAACCACACTTAAGCCCTGCGCCTTGATACCCAAAGTTAAACCGCCGATCTCTTTTTCTTCATTATAAGTAGGGATAACGACACAGGTCTTCACTGCTTCCAAAATCTCCTAAAAGTAAACCACTGGTCCGGGTACTTACGGATATAATCCTCGAAAATACCCTTATAGATAGTAATCAAATCCACGATATCCTTATCTTTATCGCCGCTAGCGGTAAACTCTATCGGCTTCTCAAAAACTAAGGTAAAGGTATCGTCAGAGTTTCTTAGCATAAATCCAGGAATAATAGGAGCTCCGGCCTGCAGGGAAAACGCCGCCGGCCCCTCAGGGAATACAGTAGGCCTGCCAAAGAAATCTATTTTTACACCCTTTTTAGTAAAGTCCCTGTCCCCCACCAGAGCAACTACCTTATTTTCCTTAAACGCCCTCAGACAAGCCCTGACCGCAAGGCCAAGGGGAATCACGTGAAGATTCTTGCTTTGGCGTTGACGGTCAAAAAAATCATTAACCCTCTTATCTTTATGTGGCAAAGCTACTGCCCATAGAGGATACGCGCTCACCGAAAATACCGCCCCCCCCAGCTCCCAGTTACCAAGATGCGCCGTAAGCACTATCGCTCCCCTGCCTTTACTTAAAACCTGGTCAAAATAACCGATATTTTTTACGCGCACATATTTACGTATATAGCTTGCATCAATCTTTTCAAAACGAAAAAAATCCACCAGGTATTTGGCAAAGTTCTTAAAGACCCCGAACCTGATCTTAGCCAACTCTGTATCAGATTTATCCGGGAATATCGCCTTTAGGTTATCCGTAACCACCGCGCGGTCTTCGGTTGCGAAAATATAATGCAGCCAACAGAATATTACCGCCAAAGAATAACCAATCTTTAAAGGGACAGATAACGCCAGCCGCTGGCCGGCGCGGTAAAAAAATAAATTAACCATGCGGAAGGCTTAAAAGGAGCCGTGCAATATCCGCACTTGAATGCGGTTTACTTATGACTGCGGCGGATTCGCGTAAACGGCTAAGCTTATCAGGGTGAGTAAATAAGTCATCGACTACCGTGCCTATCTCGCGCGCATCATCGATCTTGACCGCAGCCCCCTTTTCCGTCAGATACGCGGTATTTTTCGCCTCTTGGCCGGGAAGAGGATTGGCTATGATCATGGGAAGGCTCTTTGCCAGCACTTCCGAGGTAGTTATCCCTCCGGGCTTAGTGATGATAATATCCGATACGCTCATCAGCTCATGAACATTCGAGGCGTAACCGTAGAGGACTATTCGGCTTAAGCACTTCTCAATTTTCCTCTTAAGGGATAAGTAAAGCTTCATATTTGTTCCGGTGACCACGATCATCTGCACTTTACGCTGCAGGCTATCCAGAGAATCAATGATGCCGTGGATCGGCCCCAGCCCCTGGCCTCCGCCCATAATCAGAACGGTCGGCGCGTCAGGATCAAGTTTTAACTTCTGAGAAAGCTTTTGGCGATCCTGCAGCTCATTGAACTTAGGGTCAAAAGGAATGCCTAAAGACTTTATCTTGTCCGAAGAAACACCCTTATGTTCTAGACGCATACTTACGTCTTCGGAAGGCGTAACATAATAATCAACTTTATCGTATATCCAGTAAGAATGTGGCACAAAATCCGTAAGCACTGCCACTAGCGGAATAAAAACATTGCAATTTAATTTATAATCAGCGACCATGCCGCAGGGAAACGCCTGCGAGCAGGCCACCACGTCCGGCCGAAAATCATCAAGCAGGTTCTGAAGTTTCGGGAAATTAAACTTGTGCACCGCCTTTTTTATTCTTTCCAAACGCCTGGCCACATTAGGATTGTCATATAGATAGTCCCAAATCTTAGGCGTATGCTTGATCACCCCCATATAAATTTTGTTTATGATCTTCTCGGTCACGGGGTTGGTGTAATTAAAAGCGTTGATATTGAGTATCTCAGTCTGCGGCTCAAGAATCCTGATCGCCCGTTCGATAGCGATCGTCGCGCTGTGATGGCCGGAAACCTCGGAAATATACATCAGAATGATGCGCTTTGGGCTGGCAGACATCAGACTTTGTTCTCCTGGCACAACTCTACAAAAGTCGAAGTTATGTACGGGTCAAGCTGCTTTCCACTAACTCTCTTTATCTCATTTACAGCATCAACTTTCGAAAGACGCAGGCGATAAGGCCTATCGGTGGTCATAGCATCAAAAGTGTCGGCAACGGAAATGATGGAAGCAATAAGCGGTATCTCTTGCCCTTTTAACCCGTCAGGATACCCTGCCCCGTCAAAACGCTCATGATGATGTTTTACCCCGAGCATGGGCAGATCCAGCTCTCTTAACGGCTGCAGGATGGTCGCTCCGATTATGGGATGCTCTTTGATGCGGTTACGCTCTCCGATAGTCAAATCGCCCTTTTTGTTCAGGATATGCTCAGGTACACCTATCTTTCCTATATCGTGCAGCAGGCTCGCCATATGCAAATGCTCAAGGAATCGCTCGCTGACCACCTTCTTGTTTTTGAGTTTTAATTTCTCTGCGATAGCCAAGCTTAAATTTGTGACGCGGGTGGTGTGGCCATGGGTATAAAGAT
>JAPLLR010000067.1 GCA_026387455.1 Candidatus Omnitrophota bacterium
TGAGGTTGAAAGGAATCCCTATGCCGAAACCAATAAAGATATTCAAGGCAGACCACCCATTTATATTCTTAATCCAGGAGAAAGAAACAGGCAATATTTTATTTCTGGGTAGAGTTAGTAATCCAACGAAGTAAAGAAGTAGTTTAAGTAAATGCCATCATTCTTACAGGGGTTGGACTTAACCGTTCAGCCCTTTTTGCCTGTAATTAGATCAAGGAATACTTCGCTTTATGAATAAACTAGGACGTGTAAATAGTTTGATGAACTTCGCAATTTTGGGTAGAATGCGAAGTTTAAAGAAATCTGCATCTGCCCTCACTACGGAGAAAAAGTAAAGATTAATCCGTAGAACAGGGTGGTTGGGTTGGCATAGAGTAAGTAGGGTAGTAGTTAGGTAGGGATCATATAGACGTGTTACCCAACAAGGCTAAATTAAGTATAGTTTGTTGGATAATCTTATTTCTTGACAGGCGTTACCTAACAAGTTATACTATATTAGATATTGTTAGGTAATAGGAGGAGTCATGCGAGGAGTTATTAAGGGAGTATTGGCGGAAGAGCTTGAGAATTCCCTGCGGATGAGGGGGGAATATGAGAGAGCTTTAAAGGATTTACCGCAAGGATGCCTTGTGCTTAAGAAGATCCGCGGCCATAAGTATTATTATCTAGTGCGTAGAATCGGCGCTAAAGTAAAATATGTTTATAAAGGCAAGGTTTCTGAAGAAGAGATTAAGAAATACGAAGAAATAAAACGATTGAGAGCCAAATACAGGAACTTGCTTTCGCAGGTGAAAAAGCAGATCAGGTTCTTAAGAGGAGCATTGCGTGGAAAAGAAGCAGTCTGAGTTATGTTTTGAGATCATCCGGCGTTTCCATCAGGCGGGTATTCTCGATAATATGATACTTATCGGAAGCTGGTGCGTGTACTTCTATCAGGATTATTTCATTGGGATTCCTTATATCGACCAGGCAACTATAAAAACGAGAGATTTGGATTTCTTGATAGAGCATCCTTCTTTAGTTCATAAAGAAGTCAATATTCCGGAGCTTTTAAAGGACTTAGGGTTTGTTACTCTATGGAAAGGTAATGAAGGATATTTGAAATTAGATCATCCCGACCTGCTCCTTGAATTCCTGGTCCCTGAAAGAGGCAAGGGGACGAACAAGTCGGTGCCTTTGCCGAAGCTGGGGATGAATGCTGTAGCCTTGCGGTTCCTAAGTTTTCTTTCGATGAAGACAATCAAGATCAAGGTAGAAAACTTTTCACTTACCTTGCCGCATCCTGCGAATTTTGCTCTGCATAAGTTGATTATTTTTCAGAGAAGGCTAAAAGCGGAGAAAGCGCTTAAGGATAGGAATACTGCTATTGAGATTCTTAAGGCTTTGATTCTTAAAGGAGAGTCGAAGACTATCCGCTCGGTATTCTCAGCGATACCTAAAAAGTGGCAGAATAAAGTGATAAAAGGCCTAGATAAGGATGAAGATAAGATTATTTTAGAGGCGCTTCAAGAATAGTGGGGTAGGGGACTTCGCCATTTGAATAAACTAGGACGTATATATAGTACGCTGAACTTCGTAATTGGTGAGAAAAGCGAATTCAGGAGGAGTTTGATTTCCTAATCCGCTGTGATAGAATATATTGCAGCGTTATTTGCTGGGATTAAAATCTTTGGTGCTGGAAGCAGCGGAGAGGGAGGAAGAAATGTCAATTGAAATGATGCGTGCAGTGTTAGGCTGGTGTTCAATAATCAATATAGGGCTATTCTTGTGGTGGTTTTTTGCTATTACTATTTTACATGATTGGGTCTATAGAATACACAGTAAATGGTTTAAGTTGTCGGTAGATAAGTTTAATGAGATTCACTATGCGGGAATGGCATTTTTCAAGATAGCTATATTCTTTTTTAACATTGTGCCATATTTTGCATTACGTATTGTTGGGTAAGGAATAGTTAACCGCCCCAATATGATACTTCCTAAGTTAAAACTAGATGATATTGAGCTTTACTATAAGGTTTATGGCAAAAGAGCGCCCCTTTTGCTTATTTCCGGACTTGGGTCTGATGTTTCAAGTTGGATGAATGTCGTCAATAAACTCTCCGCACACTTTAAGGTCATTGTTTTTGATAATCGTGGAGCCGGCCGCAGTGAAATCTCAAATAGAAGTTATACTGTCCGTCAAATGGCAGGCGATGCCATACGGTTACTTGATTATCTGAAAATAAAAAAAGCCCACATAATGGGCCATTCAATGGGTGGCTATATCGCGCAGGAACTTGCAATAAATTATCCAGAACGCGTTGATAAGCTAATCTTGGAAAGCACCGCTTCCATCTCTTCTAAAAGAAATAATAGGCTCTTTTTAGATTTCTACAAAGAGCTCAAAAGAGGAGGGAACTTAGAAGCATGGATTCGCAGATGGACCCGTTGGTTATTTTCTAAGAAATGTTTTACCCATAAGAGATTCATAGAGACGTTCGTGAAAAATGGAGCAAATTACCCTTATGCACAGCAGGTAAGCGGTTTTAAGGGTCAGATAGACGCCATTGCATCGTTCGGTACGCGTAAAAGGCTAAGCAGAATCAAAGCCAAAACACTGGTCATGGAGGGGGAGGAAGATATGTTAATTCTTCCCAGGGAGGCTAAGAGGCTTGCTAGAAATATTTCCGGAAGTATTTATCAATCCGTAAAAGATACGGCCCACTGTATGCACATAGAAAGTCCCGATTTATTTGTAAAGGCTGCAATAAAATTTTTAATTTCTAAATAGGTAAACATTATTTTTTGAGTTAAAATATAGGCTGGACTTAACCGTCCAGCCCTTTCTTGTTTGTAATTAGCTCAAGGGATACTTCGTAATTTTGGGCAGGATGCGAAGTTCATCAAGAAAATAGAAGTATAGTAAAGTTTATAGGGGTTGAACTTAACCGCTTAACCCTTTTTGTTTCATGCAATTTTAGGATTTGTGGTAAAATATAAAAAGGAAAGTGGAGAATTTCAGTTTTTTGTTAATGCAATCAATTAAAACTGTTTATTTCTTTGCGGATTCTAGGGTTTTGTTGCACAGGGATTAGCAATTTTTCTCGGATAATGGAAAAATGGTAGATGCTGAAACAATGTGTTTCGGCTCCAGCGTAAAAAGGGTATTATGAGAAGAAATATTTTTTTAGCATGTGTAGTCATTATTTGTTCGTCATGTGTTGTCTTAAAGGCTTATTCTTGGGGCTCAACAAAAATTGCTGGAGCAAATTTTGAAACCCACCAGTTTATCGCTACCAAGGCCTACGACCTCCTGGAAAAAGACCCCGCGTTTGAAAAAGAAAAGTTTCCCGCGCTTAATGAGATCCTGGAATTTGAAGGCACGACCAGAGGCCCTGACGCAGAGGGGCTTACCGATTACTCCTGTCATTATTACAATCCAAATCTTGCGGCCTCGGGATTCAAGGGTAAAGGGCCTGTTTCGGAGGGGGAAAACTATGGGAAGCTCGTCCAGGCCCTTAACGAGGGAAGAAAAAATGATGCCGCTAAACATGCCGCATGGTCAGAGCATTTCATGGCAGACATGCATGTTCCGTATCATTCCACTGGTTGCTCACGTGACAGCATCAACGCGATCTTTAAAGCTAAAGGTAAGGAAGCGATTTTTCTTGAACAGGCGATAACTGGCTCGGCCTCGGCGGACAAAATAGACTTTCGCAACGCGATTCAGAATTTTCAAAAGCTGGCCAATGCTCCGGCTAATAAGCATCTGGATTGGTTCGACCCGTGGTATTGGGATGGCAGCTTGCTCCAGGGTTACCAGACTTCTACTCACGTTTTGTATGAAGGCAAACTCAGCCACCCTAAAGAATACGGCCTTTCCGGGTTTGATACTAACTGGAAAAATCCTGTTTTGAACCCCAGGGATAACTTTCAGTTGATCTACGGGCAATTGTTATTAACAGCGCAAAAGGCTGCCGAGACTGCGGCCATGGATACGGCGAAGAATTTTGAGTCATACAAGTCTGATGCAGCGCCCGCTATCAAGAAGTCTATTCAGAGTGTTTATACAGTGTGGAGGGCTTCTATCTCCGCGCTTAAGCCGGAAATCAGTTATAAATTTAATGGCGAGGACTATACGGTAAGCTTGAGCGTAAGAAATGTTGCTTCTGAAAGCGCAAAAAATGTCAGCGCGCGGCTCTCTATTGAAGGGGGCGGTTTTGCCGGCGATGCACTTCGGACCATCGGTGATATCCCGGCAGGAGGCAGTGCCGCCAAATGCGCTACCTGGAACGTAGGTGCATTTTCCGGAAAATGCACAGTTACAATAGAGGTATTCGGGACGTTTAACACCACACCTGATTCACAATGTTCAGTAGTGGAGAAGGATCTAAACAAGGAAGAAGGATTTGTATTCTACGAGGGTTCAGTTGATGATTTGATGGCAGAGGCAGAAAAACATATTACCGGCCGCAAAGCTGAAGGGGAAGAGTTTAAGATCAGCCAGTCCTTGCATGATCTTAAACCTGAAATTAATCGCGCGGAAAAACACTTTGAGTGCAAAAAAAATATCCAGCAATACGCTGACGGCAGTTGGTATAACAGTTCGGTCTATTCGGTTACCGTTAAGATAGAAGCCCCTAAATCTGTTTATCCCGGTTCTTTAGATTACTTTCAGAAAAATTCTGGCTTTTCTGATGCCCAAATAAAAGAGATAGAAAAAAGAATGCTTGAGTTTGGAACATTTTATTCAAATGTAGCTGGTTATGCCGAGAGTTTTGGAAAAGGCAAGACGGATGAAGGAGCCGCGGCTCTGGAAAATAATATCCCGCAGGATCTTTGGCAGGAGAGCATTAATAAAAATTATTTTGATAAGCCTGGTATCCCCACGCAAGATAAAGAGCTTAAGATTTGGAAAGCTGAGGCTGATATTCCCAGAAAAGTAGACGGTTCTTACCATATTATTTATGTCAAAAGGGATATGAATGATAATTGGGCCTATTATTTACGTGTAGCCGCGGCCAATGTTTATATCTATATTACCGTATATGATAGTAGGAGTTTATTAAAAAGCTATCCCAAGCTTTCATACAGCGCGCCTGACGCAAAAGCCATTCTCTATCAGATACTGAAAAAATTACAATTCAACGGAAATGATTTTTTTGTAGCTGAGCCTAGGAATGAAACTGCGCCTAAGCCGGCTGCGCAAACTCAGATTCCTGGTCAGCAGCCTGCAACAGCGCAATCTGTTCCGGAGCAAAAAACTGCTCAGGTTGACACTTCCGCCGCGCAAAAGCCGTCCGGCGAAGAATCCGTTGACCAGAGCGTTAAGGAACTTAAGGAAGAGATAAATAAGGCAGCCGATGAGCTCGGTAAATCCCTGAAGGATATTTTTAATTAAAAGAGCGATTAGTGTTATTAGATGTAATTAGCTCAAAGAATACTTCGTTTTTTAAATAAACTAGGACGTAGATATAGTGCGTTGAACTTCGTTAAACTACGTATTTTGAATAAACTAGGACGTATATATAGTGCGTTGAACTTCGCAATTGGGCAGGATGCGAAGTTCATCAAGAAGACAAAAGTATAATAAAGTTTATAGGGACTGGACTTAACCGTTCAGTCTTTTTTATTTGCAAAAATAGTTTGTTAGATTCTTCAATTTAATATTCTTTCTTGATATGTTGAGGTATTGCGCATATAATTAGGTTAATAAATCAAGAGAGGTTTTTTCTCGGCTCATACGAGTGGAATCCTAATTTATTTCATGGTTTCTTTTGAGAAATTACTATAGGTGGTTTAGGAAAGGAAAATATGCAAAGAAAATATCTAATGGCTTTGTTGCTTTCTCTTTTATCTTTTATTATTTTTGGTTGTACGACGATGCCGACTTCGCAAGATGAGTTTAAGCGGAACAAAACAATTTTGTCAGCAACGTACAAAGATTCGCAAGCAAAAGAAGTAAAAATGAAAAGCAATACTATAAAAGGAGAGAGCCAAGAGGCGGTCAAATATGTGGCAAATTTTAATTATACGCCGGATTTTCAGGGGGCACCCGGTTCGACTGGGGTAATCTTTGCAATAGCAAATCTCACTTACAGAACTGATGATGAGAAAGTTCTTTGGTTTACCTACCCGCAGTTTATCAATCTAGGTAAGTCGATAAAAGATGATTTACCAGAACTTCTTATTGCAAAAGGTTTTAGCGTACAGGGTCCGTTTGATTCTCTTGATCTGATATCTTATTCCGATAAGAAAGCCATTGATCTGTGGTTGGTTCCCGTAATGGGATTATCAATCACGTTAAAAGACAGGAAAGCGGAGGTCGAGTCCATTTGGGCGGCGCCTCCAGTGTATATTTTATCCGGAAACGCCGAAGTTAGCGGGAAAATTAATTTAGAATTAAGAGAAGTTGTCACCCACGAACTGATGTGGTCTAAAAGCATTCCTTTCACGAATACATTCCATTATAGCCTGCGTATTCCCGGCTATAGACAAATCAGACAAAAAGTAGAAGGGGGCACTTGGACTGACGTAACTCCTTTTGACTATGCTCTTATTATGAATGACGTGGCTAAAGAGGTAGAGCAACAGTATCCTAATCTTATGGCTACCATTGCGAAATTAATAGAACCGGAAGAAATGAGAATAATCAAGAAGCAGGCCCAAGAACTTAAGAGCAAGAAGGGATATTAAGCTTAATTAAATTAATCTACAAGGGGCTGAACTTCACCGTTCAGCCTTTTAGTTTATAATTATATCAAGAAATACTTCGTAATTCGAATAAACTAGGACGTATATATAGTGCGTTGAACTTCGTAATTGGTAGCGGATGCGGAGTTCTGCATCCAAGTACGAAATAACCACTGAAATTGGGTAAAAAGCGAAGTTCGTAGAGAAATTCTATATACAATTCGCTATTATATACCATGCCTTAATTACCTTGAAATCCCCCTCCCGATTGCCTATAATATTGTTGTATTTCCCTCGTTTTAAGGATAATGCTAAAGAGTTTGAAATATTTGACCTGGAAAAGAAAAATTCATTTCTTATGCCTTGCCGGTTAATTAATAGGAGGTTAACAGTGAAAAGGATTAGTTTATTTTTTATTATAGCTTTGCTAGTGTTTGTACAAAATGATGCTTGGGCGCAGCGAGGAGGGGCAACAACTACTCAGCCAGGAGCAGGAACAGCCACGCAGCGAGGAGAAGTTAGGAAAGCCCGGCGACACGGAATAACCAGTGGAGTAACCGCAATAAACCAATCTTTGCCAAGTGAACTGTCACCGGCTCCAGCTAAACGATCTTTGACTGATATAAACCTGCTTAAATATGCATTTATAGATTCTAAAACGCGGGTAGTCACTCTGGTGGGGTCTTATGATAAAACCTATGCCACAGGACCGATTCCTTATTACGATCTGCTTAAGGAAACTCTGGAGAGCCCTTATCCGTACTTTTCGCTTGAGCCAACCCAGGCTACGCGCAGCGCAGTAGATAATCTGCAGGCAAATATAGCCAGCGACACTCAGCGTATGTTCAATGACCGCGCCTATGTCAATGAATGGACGCAGCGGCTTATGTTTTTATTATTGAGAGATCTCCAGCTGCAGCAGGATCATTATCGTTTTGTAAAAAAAGCAGCTGATGCGTTTAAGGTTAGTAACGATGAGGTAATGCAGATACTTTCTCTGACTAATGGTGATTATCCCTCACCGGAGATGCAGGTTATTATGATTAAGGTGCTTAAGGGTATGGGTTATAACAACGTTGCTTTTGCGTTGGAATATGCGGATGGTTCCCGGGAAACTGCAAGAAAAATTTATACTAAGTTTGGCCGAATTAATGAGATTGAGCCTATTTGGGCTAAGTGGGATGCGCGCGAGATCACTGATGCACAAGGGAAGATCGAGATCGCCAGCCGTTTGTATGGTTCGTATCTGCTTGAATTGGGCGTGCCGGCAGCAGAGGTGAGCGCAAAAGAAAATGCTGTGCGTAGCGGCAGCATGAGCCTGGATGAATTGGAGAAATTTTATACAGATAAACTCACTGCCTCTATTGTGGATAATATCGGTGTAAAAATGTTTAACGGCGTTACTCTTTCGCAGGCACTGTTGAGCAAATTGTACAATGTGCCTTTACCGCAAATGGAGTTGGTGTTCAAAAACCTGCCTGCCCAGACAAACTTAGCAAAAGTGATGTTTGAAGCAGACTATATGCTTAAATCGCTAACCGCGCTTCCTGATGTTAAAGAGAAGGTGCCAGGGCATTTGACTAATTTAGAGTATCTTGATGAAGAGTCCAGAAAGCAAGGCATACGTACTCCCACGGGCGCAGGAGGAGAGGTGCGTAATACGCTTCTTCCCGGTAATGTAAAGATGAGGATTTCTCCTAACGGAAAAGTTGTAGCTTTTGATGATGCTCAGGTAAAAATTGAAAGTGCGCTGCTAAAACCCGTGGGGAATTTGGGCAGCGCCGAAACTCTGGTGCGTAATTCCTTTACTGCATATGGAAATTTCTTAACTGGCCGCTATGATTTATATGCCAGGGCTTATCCGCCATTACACAGAATGCGCGAGGTGGAAAAACTCATTGCTTTAGCGCGTTGGGCCAAAGCTAATAATTACAAACTTGTCGTGGACAAATCAGAAGGGTCTAAGGTGTCGCTTCCTGCAACTGCTAGTGGTTTCTGGAATGCGATTTTCGCCGCAGACCAACAGGAAGTTAGTTTGACCGTGGTCGCCCTTGGCGGAGCAGATTTTAGCCAACAATACGGAGATTCCTGGGCGCAGTCTAGCAGCGATCCAACAGTAGAAAACAGTGCAGTTAAGCAGTTGGCAGCCAGTACTGCCTTTGCGCAAAAAGCAGCTGAAGAAGCAATAGCTGGAAATTTAGAAAATGCGCGCGATTTAGCGGAAAAAAGCGCGCAGGCAATGACAGGCAATATTGATATATCGCAGCTTCCCGGATTAAAAGATATTCCTGTGTCGCCGGAGCCGGCAATGGCAGCTGCGCTTGACATTGAGGCACAGTCGATAACTGACAAAAGCCTGCGAGCAATGGATGAAGCCAAAGCTATGCGTCAGCAGGCAGACGCCTTACCGGGTAATTCAGCCCAAGAAGCTGCTAAGTTACGCGAGGAGGCAGCAAGGCAAGAGCAAGATGCTCAGGCTGATTTAAAGCGTCTCAATGATGCCATGAATGCAGTGCGGCAGGATCCGGCAAGTATCGGCAATACTGTCACTGCGCTTCGCTCTGGCTCTGGCACGCCATTTTTTGGCGCAGGCGGCAGCAATACAAACATAGGTGTTCCGCAAGCAACTGGCGCGGCTAGCGGGCCAAGTGCTCCGGCTGCTCCCAAGCCTGTTGACTGGTCAACGAAATGCTCCAAGTGGATCGCTGAGTTGGACGAAGTCAACAGGCAGATCGCCTCTACACGTGCGGTGCTGCTTAAGTTGAACGCATCGATCCAGTCGGATAGAAAACAGTTTGTGGAATGGGAGAATGCGGCTAGTGATGGCTTCGACAGATGTGTCCGTATGGCCGCTGATACGATAATCGATTTCAGCGCGGGCGCTCTATTAGAAAGATATGAGACTATATACGAGCTGGCGAAGAAACTGCCGAACAAGCCGGAGGCTTTGATCGAAAAGTATCGTTTGCTTGCCTCTCTCGCCAAACGACTTCAGGAGGCCAAGGCGACCGGTGATTATGCCGGCCTTGCCGCCAGCGAGAACAAGACCGAAGCAGAGATATATGCGACGATGAGGGATGGAATCGGACAGATAATCGGCTTGCTTAGCTTGGACAAGACGGTGCCGGGGATGGCTTGGAAGTACGGCTCTCTTGGGTGGGACATGGCGTACAACCTGAAGGAGTTGCAGCTGGGTTGGAAGAATGTGGGCGTGCTGGAGGCGAACAACGTCAGATACGCTGAAGCGGTGAAGAAACTATCTGCCAGAATGCAGGAGTTAGAGGACCGGGCGAAGAAACTCAGGCAAAAGATCGAGGCTGGCGAACCGGTTGATTTTAGCGCTAAGGCCAGATAGGGCAACCACAAACAATGGACAGCTAAGCGAAATCGATTAATTACGCGATTTCTAGCCCGAAATGACCGGACAAAACGGACATCCTACTTCGCCTTTTGAATAAACTTGGACGTATAAAAGTGCGTTGAACTTCGCAATTTGGCTAGAATGCAAAGCTAGGGGAGTTTGACTTCTTAACCTGCTGTGATAGAATATATTACAGAGGGTTTTTGTTTGCAGTAGAATAAAATACAAAAGGAGGTGTTTTATGGCAACATTTTTTGTGTACGGAAAGTATTCACAGGAGGCGATAAAAGGCATATCTAGCGACAGGACTAAAAACGCGCTTGATGTGATAGCAAAATCCGGAGGTAAGGTAAAATCGATGTACGCGCTTCTGGGTAAATATGACATTGTGCTGATAGCGGATTTTCCGGGTGTCGCAGAAGTGATGAAGGCGTCCATCGCTTTAAATAAGCTAACCGGCATAGCTTTCACAAGTTTCCCTGCAATCAGTATCGAGGAATTTGACAAAATTACTGCATAACTAGTTGCAAAACTCGTCCAATAGGGCAGCCAAAATAGGGCTGGACTTAACCGTTCAGCCCTTATTGTTTGTCCTAAATTACTCACAATTTTTGGGAATTTAGGTGTATAATTAAAAAAATGGAGGCGTATGAAAACAGGAAAGAATAGAGGGGGGCTGGAAATAGTATTGTTTTTTGTATTTTTACTTATTTGTCTTACTGGATTGGTCATTGTTTTTGTTCCGATAATTAAATCAAGCCTGATAAAGCCAGCAAAAGACTCTTTATTTATAGCGTTAGTTGTTCTTATTGTTCTGATTGTAATGGTAGCTGTCAGGAAGATTAATCAGAAATAATCGTTTTGCCAATGGGGCTGGACTTAACCGTTCAGCCCTTTTTTATTGTAATTAGATCAAAAAATACTTCGTGATTTGAATAAACTAGGACGTAGATATAGTGCGTTGAACTTCGTTAAACTAC
>JAPLLR010000050.1 GCA_026387455.1 Candidatus Omnitrophota bacterium
TAGCCAGAGCAGCGCGCTTAAAGCGTTCCTCCGCTTCTTCGATCCTCTTGGCGGATTCTATTTCGTTCTCGCGAGAAAGCAGGGAAATTGAACCCATCTGCTTGAGGTACATCTTGACAGGGTCATCAAGAGGCAGAAACCGTTCTTCGGATTTTAACTGGTCCTGAAGAGCTTCTTCTTTAAGCTGCGTCGAATCTTCCTTCATCGCGGAGCTGGTCTTTTCATGGGCTTTCTCATCGTCTGATTCGATGATTTGGATGTCCTCGTTTCCTAGCATCTCAAACAGCCGGTCGATCTCCTCTGATGAAGATAGCTCCTGCGGCAGGAGCTCGTTGACTTCATCGTAAGTCAGGAACCCCTTCTGCTTGCCGAGTGAGATGATCTTTTCCATTCCCTTCCTAGCTTCTTCTTCTCTTTTTTTCATCCCTTTCACCCCTTTTTAATCAAATTATGGAACTCTTGCATAAGCTCATGCAATTTTTCTTCTTCGCCTAGATGCTGCGCGGTCTTTATCTGTTCGTGCAAATTCTCCCTGCGTAAACGCAGTCTATCGAGCTTCATACGCTGGATGCAGTCGTTTGCCAGTTTTTCTTTGTCGTGTTTAGCGATATCATCTAGAAATATTGATTCGCAGACGATCTGGGAGATATCCTCTTCATTAAAGTGATGTATTAGTGTGCGCGGTTCGACACTCCTGCCTTGGCTGGCAAGGTCAAACATAACCGAGACTATTCGGGAAGCCCTCTCATCATGGAAATCCGCCGGTTCAAGGCTATTGCGGATGCGCTCGATCAGGTTGTTTTCTTCCAGCATCAGCCCGATAAGAAACTTTTCCGTAGGATTTATCCCCAGAGGTTTTTTTGCTGCTGCACTTTGCAGCCGCTTAGCGGGACTCGAGCTTTTCTGTTTACGCAATTCCTCGAGCAGGGCTTCTTCCCTGATGTCCAGCTCCTGGCTTAGGCGCTTGAGATATTCCGACTGCAGAACAGCACTCTTAAACTTAACAATGCTCTCCAGCATGTGCGTGCATATCCGGGCTTTGTCTTCAACTTCTTTTTGGTTAAACCGGGATTTAAATATTCCAAGTTTATAGTCAAATAAGCTCTGCGCCTGCTGTACAAGCTCTTTAAATTTCTCAACCCCAAATTTACGTACAAATGAATCGGGGTCAAAGCCTTTGGGCAAAGTTGCGACTTTTACTTGCATATCTTCTTCGATGAATATATCCAGGCTGCGCAGCGTCGCCATTTCGCCGGCTGAATCTCCGTCGTAAACCAGCACCACGTTATGGGTGTAGCGTTTTAACAGCCTTATCTGCTCGACGGTAAGCGCGGTGCCCAAAGAAGCAACGATGTTTTTAAAACCCGCCTGGTAAGGTAGAATAAAATCCAGATATCCTTCGACAACTGCCGCGCTGTCAGAGTCCCGGATCGCGTCTTTTGACCAGTTAAGTCCGTAAAGATGTTTTCCTTTTGTATAGACAGCGGTTTCCGGGGAATTTATATATTTAGGTAAGTTTTGGTCAAGCACCCGGCCGCCAAAGCCAAGCGGGCGGTTTTTTAAGTCGAATACGGGAAACATCAGCCGGTTGCGGAAGCGGTCATAATAGCCACCGACATCTTTAGGTATTATCAGTCCGGCTTTCTCCATTAGGGAAACATTTACGCCCTGAGTGCGCAGATGGCTCATCAGTGAATCCCAACGCTCTGTGGCAAAACCTATTTTAAAGAGCCTGGCTGACTGTTCGCTGATTCCGCGTTCTACCAGGTAATCTTTGGCTTTCGTACTTTCGATCGACTGCATTGAGCGTTCATAGTTCAATACTGCCAGTTCATTAACTTTAAATATTGAGGTGATCAGGCTTGTGGCTCCGGGGTCCTGGCGCGAAGCTTCAGGTAAAATCACACCCGCTTTTTTGGCGAGCATTTCTACCGCTTCAGGAAATTCCATGCGTTCATGCCGCATCAGGAACTTGAATGCGTTCCCCGACTCGCCGCAGCCGAAGCAGTGGTAGATCTGCCGGTCTGGGGAAAGCGTGAAGGACGGGGTTTTCTCCTGATGAAACGGGCAGCAGGCCTTAAAGTTCCTCCCAGCGCGCTTAAGCGGAATGTAGCCTCCGATTAACTCTACAATATCCACGCGGCTGAGGATTTCTTCCAGAATGTTTTCCGGGATGCGTCCAATCATAAATTATTTAGTTACGTGTTATTCGGTTGAACCCTGAGCAGCTGATGATCTGAAGCTTTTGTTTTGCCTCTTTTTCGATCCTGTCTAGAAGCAAGTTGATACCTAGGTTATCGCTTGAAATGTGTCCGGCAATGACCACACTGAGATTGGCGTCTAAGACTCTCTTGAAATGTTCTTCGCTTAAGTGCATGGAGATCAGGGTGCGCACTCCAGCTTTATATAATTTATCGAAAATATCTTTCGGTCCTTCGGTTCCTCCGGTCATTTCCACCAGGATCTTGCCTACGCACCTTTTCGGGTTCCCCACAATAATCCTGGGGCCGGCGTTGTGTTTTGCAGCTTCCTTATATTCCGGGACACCTTTAAGGATTTCTATGATATCCTGGACGGTCTTAGGCAGCTTTTTCTCCATGAGGCTATTAATAAAACTAAAGGCGTGATTATCGGCAGGCGTATGCATGCACATAAACGGTAAATCCAGTATTCTGGCTGCGTCTACCGGCCGGGTGTGATTTTGTGGAAGGATTCTGCGGGCAACCTCGGCCTTGCGCTCATCCAGCATTTTCTGGGCAATAATGCGGTCCAAGCCGATCTTTTGCAAAACGTCTACCTGGATTTGCATTACCTCGTGCAAACGCGCGTAAGCCTTGCCTTCCGGATGATGCGATACCACCAGGTCCAGCCCTTGGCGTTGCCTGATTCTATCAGCCAGAAGCAGTTCCCCTACTTCAATATCTATCCCAAGCATGATTTTTCTGACCTGAATATCCGGATTTCCGTGCAATATGGCTGTGTCACCGTAGGAAGTGATCTTTGATTTTTCGTGGCGGGGATCGCGGTCTGAGCCAAGTTTTACTACATGATCATAGAATTGGGATAGTTTCATGATTAATTGATGTCCCTTTTGACTTCTCCCACGCTAGGATTAAATCTCTCTGACGTCATGAGCTTTGAGCCGACATTGTTCCAAAGCCAGGTATATACTCCGGGTTGCATTCAAAAAGTTGTTTCCCGAAATATGAATGCGCAGAGCTGTTTTTAAAGTATGTTACGCTGGAAATCACCATAGCGAACATCACAATACCGCTGAACAGGTATCCGCGCAGTATCCCTAAAGCCAGCCCAACCCATCTATTAATAATTGAAGGAGAATCCAGTTTTATAAAATTGCGGCAGATGCTGCGCAGTAGCACGAATATTAGGTAGCCGAGGATAAGCAGAATAATGAAACTCAGGAAATCAAGGAATTTAAGAGGCAAGAGCTCGCTCGGTATACGCTGCTTAATAAAGTCTGATAAAACGGTGTAATAGTGTGAGGATATGTAGATAGCGCTGATTACTCCGCCAAACTTAAAAACCTCGGTCATGATCCCGGTTTTCATAGCGATGTAACCTATTCGAAATACAATAATTAGAACAAGTATATCCACCCAGTTAAAATGTGTGATAAAGTCGCTAAACATGCCTCTCCTTTTATGGAATCCAACCAAAGATGTTAAAGTATAGCACATGAAGAGGCTATCGTCAAGGAAAGCGCTTTCTTTTATAAGCGGACAACTTACGGAGCGAATGAAATGAGCGAACGTAAGTTGTAGTCCCGACGAAGGCGGGACGTCCGCGAATAAATCCCGAAGCCTGCCCCAAAAATATTGGAAAGATTTTTGGGGCGATTAGGCGAGGGATAAGCGTAACAATAAAGAGCTTACGCCTTAAACCACTCAATGGTCTTCTGCAGTCCATCATCTAGATTAACCACAGGTTTCCATTTGAGGAGCTTGATAGCCTTTGAGATGTCAGGTTTGCGTTGGCGGGGGTCGTCTTGAGGCAGGGGTTTGTAGATGATCTTGCTTTTAGTTTGGGTCAGCTTGATCAGCAATTTTGCTAATTGAAGTATAGTAAATTCGCGGGGATTCCCGAGATTTACCGGTTCATTGCATTTTGAGAGCATCACCCGATATATCCCCTCGATTAAGTCATCGATATAGCAGAAACTTCTGGTCTGGGTGCCTAAACCGTACACAGTCAATGGCTTGTTGTGCAGAGCTTGATAAATGAAGTTAGGCACCACTCTGCCGTCAAGGATACGCATGCGCGGGCCGTAAGTATTAAAGATCCGGATTATATGGGTGTCGACTTTATGTACCCGGTGATAAGCCATGGTAATAGCTTCGGCAAAACGCTTTGATTCATCGTAACAACCCCGCACTCCTATGGGATTAACATTACCCCAGTAGGTTTCCGGCTGGGGATGTATGAGCGGATCACCGTACACTTCCG
This sequence comes from Candidatus Omnitrophota bacterium, assembly GCA_026387455.1. Classification (GTDB taxonomy): domain Bacteria; phylum Omnitrophota; class Gorgyraeia; order Gygaellales; family Profunditerraquicolaceae; genus JAPLLR01. Next base: position 4,465 of record JAPLLR010000050.1, read on the forward strand.
AAGTAGAGGCGATCATGAATTTCGCTTTCTTGTTTTTTGCCAGTCCAAGGGCATTATGTGTGCCTAGAGAGCCCACTTTTAAGGTCTGGATAGGGAATTTCAGGTAATCTTCCGGTGAGGCAAGCGAAGCAAAGTGTAAAACGTAGTTTACGTTCTCTGCGATATCTATGTATTTAGTGACGTTGTGCTCGACAAAGCGGAAATCTGTTTTTCCCAAAAGATGTCGGATATTATCCATCTTTCCGGTCATAAGATTATCCATGCAGATGACCTTATAACCTTCTTTAATCAGGCGCTCGCACAAGTGCGATCCGATGAATCCGGCGCCCCCGGTAATGACAACAGTCTTCTTAATCATATTTCTCTCCAAAATACCTTACTGTTTGACGCAAGCCTTCTACAAAATCCACTGTCGGTTTATACCCAAGGATCTTTTTTGACTTAGAAAGGTCGGCCAGAGTCTTAAATACATCACCCGGCCTTAAGGCAAGCAGCTTTGGCTTAATGCTTTTTCCCATAACGCTATTCAAGATCTCTACAAGCTTTAAAACAGTATAGTTTTTTCCGGATGCCACATTCAACACTGTACCCTTAAGTTTTTTGTTCCCGGCGGCAAGCAGGTTGGCGTTGACCACGTTCTTTACAAAAGTAAAATCGCGGGATTGTTTTCCTGTCCCGAAAATCGGTGGTCGCCGGTCATGCATGATGCAATAAATGAACTTGGGGATCACCACCGCGTATTCGTCGTCAAGAGCCTGTCGGGGCCCGAAAACATTAAAGTATCTTAAGCATGCCGTGGGCAGCCCATAGTGGTGGCTGAATATTTTACAGTAATACTCCCCAGCCAACTTACTCAGAGCATACGGTGAGATTAGTTGGGAGAGTGAATCTTCTTTTTCCGGAAACGTAGACACATCACCGTAAATAGAGCTTGAGGAAGCGAATACAAAAGATTTACATTTGCAACTTTTTGCCGCCTCAAGCATGTTCAAAGTCCCACCTATGTTCACTTCGTTGTACGATGCCGGATGCACCATGGATTTTGGTACACTCCTGAGTGCCGCCTGGTGGAGGATATAATCAATGCCCTTAGCTGCTTTAAGGCAGGTGGATTTATCGCGAATATCGCCGCGCATAATTTCAATTTTTCCCGCCAAATTCTCCAAGTTCTCTTTTTTCCCGCTTGAGAAGTTATCTAACACTCTGACAAAATGTTTAGTCCTGGCCAGCTCTTGCGTTATATGCGAACCTATGAAACCGGCACCTCCGGTTACTAGATACCTGCTCATAATCTTACTACCTTTCTTGTATTTAAGCCTTTATAGACATTACGACAATCAAAAATCAACTTGGAGTTATTTAAAATTAGCTTATAGTCAAGATTGCTGTGATCGGTAGCAATGATTACGCAATCAAAATTCTGCAAGGGAGTTTTGTTAATCGATATGCACTTAAGGTTAATACGGTCGATCCTAAGATACGGGATAAGCGGGTCGAAATATGCGACTTTAACCGAGCTATCCTGCAAACAATTGATAATATCCAGAGCAGGGGATTTACGCAGATCCTTGATATCTTTTTTGTAGGTTACGCCTATTACTAGCACCTTAGCTTTTTTGGGCAGGATTCCGTCTTTTTTTAGCAGCGCGAATACCCTCTCTGTTACATATCGCGGCATGCCGGATATGACATCCGAAGCAAGCTTGATAAAACGCGACCTGAATCCGTGATGCCTGGCTTTCCAGTATAAATAAAGCGGATCTTTGGGGATACAGTGTCCACCTACTCCCGGCCCGGGATAAAACGGCATGAAGCCGAACGGCTTTGTTTTGGCCGCGTTGATCACTTCCCATATATCGATGCCCATTTTATGCGCCATCATTGCCATTTCATCGATAAGCCCGATATTGATCAGGCGAAAAGTGTTTTCCAATAATTTTGCTGCTTCCGCCACCCGGGTGCTGGATACGGGGACTACGGTATTGATTATCCGGCTATAAACAAGCTTGGTCATTTGGGTCGCTTCCGGGTTTATCCCTCCTACAACCTTTGGGATCTTGTGCACCGGATACTGTGAGTTGCCCGGGTCGATCCTTTCCGGAGAGAAACTTAAGAAGAAATCTTTGCCGTGAATTAATCCGCTTTGTTCAAAGATGGGGAGAATGACTTCTTCGGTTGTGCCGGGATAAGTGGTGCTTTCAAGAATGACCAGGGCGCCTTTCTTAATATTACCGGCTATGGATTTAACTGCCTGTTTAATATAGATAATGTTGGGGTGATATTTTCTTTTCAGGGGCGTAGGTACACAAATAAGTATGATATCAATATCCCTTAATACGGAAAACTCACAAGTTGCCTTAAACGTACCTTTTCTTAACACCTGTTTTAGATCGGCTGTAGGAACATCGGAAATATAAGAAACTTTATTTTTGATATGGTTCAGTCTGTCGCGGTCGAGTTCTATCCCTGTTACGGGATGTCCTTTTTTGGCGAATTCTATGGCTAGGGGCAGGCCCACGTATCCTAATCCTACGACTGCAATCCCGGCCTTTTTCCTATATAGTTTGATCCCAAAATCTTTTAATAAATTACCCATGAGTTTTTCTTCCTATTCCTACGTAAGTGAACCCTGCGTTTATCAATTTTTCAGGCTCATACATGTTGCGGCCGTCGATCAATAGCGGCCTTTTAAGCAGCTTTTTGATTTTAGCAAAATCCAGTTCTTTAAATTCATTCCACTCTGTCACCACAAGCAGGCAATCCGAACCCTTGCAGACTTCGTAGGAGTTTTTACAAAAAATAACTTTTTTTAAGACCTGTTTTGCTTTTTTCATAGCCTGAGGGTCATATACTTTTATTTTAGCTCCTTCTTCCTGAAGCGCGCGTATCAGCTCAATTGCCGGGGCATTGCGGATATCGTCTGTATCCGGTTTAAATGACAGCCCTAGGACTCCGATGGTCTTGTCTTTGATAATCCAGAGTACGCTCTTTATTTTTTTTAAGATAAAGCGCCTCTGTTCTTCGTTGATCGCCTTTACTGACTTAAGCAGGGAGAAATTGTATCCGATCTTGTCGGAAATATGGATAAATGCGTCAAGATCTTTAGGGAAGCACGATCCGCCGTAGCCGATGCCGGTACTAAGAAAGGAGCGGCCGATCCTTCTATCCAGGCCCATGCCTTGCGCTACTTCTTCTACATCCGCCCCTACCTTATCGCATATCTGGGAAATAGCATTAATAAAAGAAATCTTGGTGGCAAGGAAAGCGTTGGAAGCATGTTTTATCAGCTCTGCGGATTTGATATTAGTGACTACAATAGGCGCATTAAGTGGCCTATAAAGTGCAATGAGCAGGTCACGGGCTTTCTTGCTTTCTACACCGATTACGATTCTGTCCGGATGCATAAAATCGCTGATTGCCGAGCCTTCGCGTAGGAATTCCGGGTTCGAGGCCACGTCGAATTTTATGCCTGAGCCAATGTGAGAAGAAATAGTCTTTTTTACCCATTCTCCGGTTTCTACCGGAACAGTTGATTTTTCCACGATCAGCCGATATCCCGACATGCTGAGCGCAATATTACGGGCCACGTTTTCAATACCGGTCAAGTCCGCCTCTCCGCTATCCTGCGGCGGGGTGCCAACTGCGATAAAAATGATCTCTGAACTTTTTACCGCGCCCTTTATATCCGTGCTGAAGCTTAAGCGTTTGGCTTTGACGTTGTTAGCGATAAGTTCTTCAAGGCCTGGCTCAAATATCGGAGAAATGCCTTTTTTCAGTCCTGAGATCTTTTTTGCGTCATTGTCCGCGCAGATGACTGTATTGCCGAGTTCCGCAAAGCATGCGCCAGTGACTAAACCCACATAACCTGAACCCATAATTGTTATTTTCATATTTTCCTCATTTTTAAGGATTTGTCTGAGAACCGGGCCTGGGCTGATGGTAGCTCTGGTCAAAGTTGAATTCCATCTCCGGGAAGGCCTTGAGCCTGAATATAAACCAAATGGTGTGTCCCTGAGCCTGGGTTATGTCGTAAGAAAAATCCATCTGCCAGCAATGCAGGTCCCGGGAAAGTGTGTACTGTTGTTCTTTAATGCCCCTTTTAACGCTTGGGTCATGCCCCATCTCGTACCTCTCGTAAATCGAGAATTTCCATTTAGGACTCAAGCGCCAGGAAAAGCTGGAAGTAAGCTGGTTCCCTGCTTTTCTTGCATAGCGCTGTCCGATACCAAACGATCCCTTTTTTCCTAAAGTAAAACCCAGGTCGTAATTTACACTAGTGAACCTGTTGTAGTTTTCATTACTTCGCGCAACTGAGCGGTTAAAAGTAGAGTCAGCAATAATAGATAGCCAGGTTGTAGGGTAAAAATTAAGATTTAAAAGTATATCCGAAAAATTGCTTCCGCGTTTAACGCTGTATTTCGGCTTAAGGTAATAAATCGAGTTTACCCTGAAATCCAAGATATCAGTTTTTACATTGTTGCGTTTGGTTTGCAGTTTATTAGAAAGCTCAACGCTTACGGAATTATTTCTAGTCATACTGTCAAGGCCGTCAATCTGGCGCAGTCGAGAATTAGAGATGGTGGGTTCATGGTTGAAGGCGTATTTAATGGTCGGAGTGATGATATGCCTCAGGCCGTTTAGGTCCATCCCGATAAAATTAGTTTTTATATCATATAGACGGTAGAACTTGGTGCTCATATCAACACCGCTAAAGAAAACCGTTCTGGGTGCTATATTCTTTCCGTCTATATCCTTACTGTACCAGGTCTCTTCACTAGCCACATATGGAGTAAATTCAACAAAAGAAACCTTTGTGGCATAAGAAAACTTATTATACATATCCAAGCGTTTATAATCCATATCCGGGGTAAGTTCGTTTGTAGCCGGGGTCATAGTACTGGTTCTTTTGAGGTTGTAATTCACTGCCGAGGTGCGGTTTTCCAAATAAAACCTGCTGTCGCCGATCTGCGTGGAAGGCAGGCTGAATTTAACTTCGGGAAGTTTTTCCAGATAGCTGGAATACCAGCTATTGGTGCGCGGCTGAACTGTAAAATCAAGGCTGGAGAATCCAAATGATCGGTGCAGGGTTAGGTAGGTAGCCGGTTGCGCATCTTTTTCATATTCCCGGAAAAAATAATCCTTTAGGAAGTTGTAGTTGCTTCCCAGATTAGCCATCTTGGAGTCTCTAATTTTGTAATATTCTGCGGTCAGGTAGGTGTTAGGATCTATGTCCCATTTATGGCGCAGACGGATCAGGTATCTTTCGAATTCGTTGTTTGGAGCTGCCGCAGGCATGGTAGTGTCTTTTTCATGTGTATAGTATAATTTAAAATTACCTTTTCCAAATTTACCATCATAATTTAATCCGAAGCCTTCGGAAATCCCAACTTTTTGGCGAATATCTAAATAAATGCGTCCGGTGACATTTTCTGTCAGGTTAAAACGCCAGTCGGTAAACAGATACTGCCCCCATTCTTTTTTACTTCCTGGCATTACCTGCACAGGCGCAAGTGGATCCCTGAAAGAGTGCTCGTATTTAGGCAGAAACAACACTGGAACTCCGCCGATATAGAAAGTGGCACCCTTAGCGATCATTTTATTTTTAGGAAAGAAATTCAGCTGGCGCACGCCGATACGGTAATGCGGATGGTCCATGTTACAGGTGGTCAGATACCCGCGCTTGTTTACAAATTCATCCTGGCTGACTTTTTCCAGCTTTCCCGCTTTGCAGTAGTAAGGCGTAGAGCGGAAGTTAGCGTTGATGATTGTGCCGGAGCTAGTCTCAAAATTATAAATAAGCTTATCGCCTTCAATGACGCCCTCTTTTTCGTCCAGGCGAGCATTGCCTTCGGCTACCCCGCTTTTTGTGGTGGTATTTATGGTGAGCTTCTGGCAGGAAAGAGTCGAACCTTTGTAAGTGACTACGGCGTTCCCGATTATAGTCACATCGCGGGAATTTGTGGCGTATTCGATTTGGTCCCCGCTTAATTCGATCGGTGGTTCCGGAGCTTTTTCTTCTTTATCGGTTACCGGTTTCTTAGGTTTCTCGGTTGCAAAGGCTTTTCCCACGAAAGGGTCTTTAGTGGTGTCATCATAGATCAGGTCTTTTTTGAATTCCCGGATCTCGTCTTTTACCTTCCGGCGTTCTTCGTTGTATTCCTGGGCAAAACAGAATATCATGTAGGAAAAACCGAAGAAGCACAAGAACGACAAAACCCATATCGCGCAGAGTGGATAATTTGCTGCTGAGTTTTTGTTGCGGGATATTTGCATTAAATAATTTTTACTTTCACGTACCCGCTGAATCAATAAAAATTTTCATTTTTTCAATCCCTCTTTCACCATTAACGCCGCACCGATCAGTCCGGCATCATTAACTAGTTTCGCCCTTAAAACTTTCACCCGCCTAGCCTGGACTTTCATTGCTCTTTGGTGGATTGTCTCTCTTATGGGATCGAATAAGATATTCCCTGCATGGGCAACTCCTCCGCCAATCACAATTGCATCCAGATTGAGGGTATTTACTACGGCAGTCAAAGCTACTCCCAGTTTCTTGCCAACATCCTTCCAGATACCTAAAGCTAATCTATCATTCTTTCTGGCTCGTAAGCTCAGCTCTTCCAAAGAGATACGTCTCTTAAATAATTTCTCAGCATTTTTCATTATGCGGGAGTTTCCTACATACGCCTCAAGACAAGCCTTTCCTCCGCAATTACAATGCGGGCCATCTTCGTTTATAGGAAGATGGCCGAGTTCGCCGGCGGCATTGTCTAGCCCCCGGTATAACTCTCCGTTAATAATGATCCCACCCCCTACACCTGTACCCAGGGTAATACAGAGAATATTACGATAGCCCTGACCGCTTCCCAGCGCATATTCTGCGCGGGTCATCATCTTTGCATCATTATCTAAGAATACTGGCAGGCGTAATTCACTTTTTAAAATGCTGGCGAGTTTTACTTCTTTCCATCCGGGAATATTAGGGAAAAAGTGCACGATCCCTTTAAGTGAATCCACCGGACCCGGCACTCCTATCCCTAGGCCAAGGATATCGCGTTTGTGTAGTCCTTGCTCTTTAATGATTATTTCGACAACTGTTTTTATCGCGCGGATAAGCCCGTTTTTGCCGGAATATTTGCGGGTGTTGAATACGCTCTTTCGTCTAATTTTATTATTCAAATCCAGCAGGCCGATCTTAAGGTTCGTCCCACCTAAGTCTATGGCAATGATATACTTATTCATTTTGTAGTATTGTATATTAATTTGAGGAAAATTGCAAGAAGAAGTTAGTGCGAGGGCTGGTATAAGCAGATGCGATTTCTTCCGGACTGCTTTGCCATATATAGGGCCTGGTCCGCCCTTTCAATGAGGGATTTTGTTTCGTGGGCATCACCGGGGTATGTTGAGATACCGATGCTTATGGTAGCTTTCAATTCTTCATCATAGGCTTTTATAATTTTCTGTTCTATGGCGCGGCGGATACGTTCCGCGGCAAAGCGGGACTGTTCTTTATCTGTTTCAGTTAAGATAATGCAGATCTCCTCTCCGCCGTATCTTCCGATTAGATCTATCTGGCGGATGGTATCCTTGATAGTCTTAGTGACATCCTGTAGGATGGCATCTCCTACTAGATGCCCGTAACGGTCGTTAAAGTCCTTGAAGCGGTCGACATCGATCATCAGAAAAGACAGGCGAAGCTTGAGTTTCTTTGAGCGGCTCAGTTCTTCGTTAAAACGTTCCATGAAATACCTGCGGGTGAATACGTGGGTGAGGGTATCGGTAATGGTCAGCTCCTGGACTTCTTTATAAAGTAGCGCGCGCTTAAACCCAAGAAGGAATTGCTGGGCGAGAATATGGAATTTGTCGGTTTCCTGGTCTTTAATTATGCGCGCAGCCAGAAAGCCGACTGTTTTTTTATAAACATTGAGGGGCAGTATGGTGTAGTCGCTGTATTTGGTGATATCCTCATCGGGCCCGAGCAGCCTGCAATCCTCTACTCTCATGTAACGGTTGATCTTTTCTTTAAACGCCGCAAACACTTTTTCCTCTTCGAGGTTTTTGCAGATATCTTTGGTTATGTCGTATAGAGCTATAGTGTTTTCAACTTTGTTTTCCAACTCCTCGTTAGCGGATTTAAGCAAACGGTTATTTTTTACCAGATCGTCATACTTGGCTTTATGTTCTTTTACGGAGTTTTCGGCCGGGACCAGGCTGAAGGTGAGTATATGCCTAAGCGAGATTAAAAAGAACATCAGCAATAATATTAAGATCATGCCTGGTATCATGCGCTTACCACCCTGTTTCTGCCCTTTTGCTTGGCTTCATACATCGCTTTATCGGCTTTCAGGATAAGCTCATTTTGCTCAATTGCGTCAGTGGGGAAGGCCGCGACTCCTATTGAAGCCGTTATATGCGTTTCCTGTTTCCGTAGGACTAGCTTTTCCTGTTCGATACGCTTGCGGAGTGCCTCCGCGATCAATGTCGCCTGTTGCTTGTCCATTCCATCGAGGATAACGCAGAACTCTTCTCCCCCGAAGCGGCAGGATACCGCGTTTACATCTTTAAAGGATTCTGTAATATTTGAGCTTAATCTTTTTAAAACCAGGTCTCCGGCGGTGTGTCCGAACTGATCGTTATAATTTTTGAAGAAATCGATGTCCAGCATAAGCAGGGAAAACGGTTTTGCCTGGCGGATAGCACGTTTGCATTCTTCTTTAAGGCGCTCCATAAAATACCCTTTTGTATAAAGCTGGGTCAGGTTGTCGTGGATTGCAAGGCTTTGAGTTTCCTTGAAGAGTTCGCTGTTTTCCAGGGCAACGGCCCCGATGTCGCATACAGTCATCAGCAACCTCAGGTCATCCTGCGAGAAAACGTTTGCTTCCGGGCTATCCATACGCAGCAGCCCTAAGAATCTCTGCTCGCTTACGAAAGGCGCGCTTACTAGCGAACCGATAGGCCGCATTTCCTGAGCTTTTAATTTCTCAACGTCAAAGCGAAAGTCCTTCTTCATGTCTTCTATAAAAAGCGGGTTAAGGTGATGCATCACCCAGTGGTCAAAGATATCCCCTTCTTTGGCTTTGATTACCTGAGTTTGGTGGGATTTCCTAGTTTTGATAAGTATCATTTTCTGGTGGTGTGTATCTATCAGGTACAACAGGCAGGTGCAATTACTATTTGTAATGACCGAGGAAGCAATGGATGTAAGGCTAGTCGCGACCGAATCAATATCCAGGTCGCGGTTGATCTCTTCGATTATTTCTTTTAGGCTGTTGTAGCGGGATATTTTTGTCAGAAGGGCTTTGGCGATATTTTCTTCTTGCAAAGATTGATCACTGACTATGTTTATTTTTTCCTGGAACTCCTCGCTCCTATATTCAAGCTGATATTTGCGGGTTGAGGAATTCTTGTAAAGCAGCGTGGCGATCAGGATGCAGGCGCAATAAAACAAAAAAATCGGCCCCAGATGCACCCGACCGATTTTGATTAGTAATACAGGTAAAACCAGAAATAAAAAAAAGTAGAGAATCAGATAGGGGAAAACTCTTGAGGCCTGGGATCGAGCGGAACCCGGCATAACGCCTCTTTTCTTGCTAAACTATAGTGTCCTCGGTATTCTTATCGAAGAAATGTACTTTGCTCATATCAAAGACAACGTCCATGTCCGCGTTTACTTTCGGTTTGTCGTGTGCACCGACTCTGGCGATGAAAGTGTGTTTTCCGGTATTAAGGTATAAATATACCTCAGAGCCCATAGGTTCATAAACTTCGCAGTTTACTCTGACAATATTTTCCGGAGGGGCTTCGGAAACAAAAAGCTTATCGTATATATCTTCCGAGCGGATGCCGAAGATTATGTCTTTACCCACGTAAGGCATCATTTTCTTATGCATATCTTCCACCAGTTTTACAATGATCTTGCCTTCGTCAAAATAAAGCTTTCCTTCTTTTTTGATTATTCTGCCGTTCATGAAGTTCATGGGGGGCGAACCGATGAAACCGGCAACAAATTTGTTCCTCGGCGTATCGTAAATTGAAATCGGGTCAGCTACTTGCTGTATGATACCGTCTTTCATCACCGCAATACGGTCTCCCATGGTCATAGCTTCCACCTGGTCATGGGTGACGTAGATAATGGTAGTCTGGAGCCTGATATGCAGCTTATGAAGCTCGGTGCGCATCTGCACGCGCATCTTGGCATCAAGGTTGCTTAGTGGTTCATCAAAGAGAAAGACCATTGGTTTTCTGACGATTGCGCGGCCCACTGCCACACGCTGGCGCTCGCCACCAGAGAGCTCCCTGGGCTTTCTTTTAAAAAGGCGTTTAATACCCAATATCTCAGCAGCCTCATTGACCCTCTGTACAATCTCTTGCTTAGGAATATGGCGCAGTTTAAGTCCAAAAGACATGTTCTCAATCACGGTCATGTGCGGATAAAGCGCATAGTTTTGGAAAACCATGGCGATATCGCGGTCTTTAGCGGGCACGTCATTTACGCGTTTATTGCCTATGAAGACATCACCTGAGCTGATCTCCTCAAGTCCGGCCACCATCCTTAAGGTTGTAGATTTTCCGCAACCCGATGGCCCGACCAGAACCATAAACTCCTTATTTTCAATCCCCAGATTCACGTTGTCGACTGCTTTCACATTACCCGGGAAAAGCTTGCATACATTTCTTAAGCTAACTTGTGCCATTTAACGAGCTCCTTAGCATAACCGACTTAAATTTGAAATATTATAACAATGTTGTTCTTAAAATCAACTTAAATAATCGATTAGTTGTCTTAATGTGGATTTCAGGCTTTTACGGTGTACAATCATATCGATAAGTCCGTGATCCAGCAGGAATTCCGAACGCTGGAATCCCGCGGGCAGTTTCTGTCTAATAGTTTGCTCAATGACGCGCGGGCCGGTAAAACCGATTAAGGCTTTTGGCTCCGCGACCATCACATCGGCAACTCCAGCAAAAGAGGCCATGACCCCTGCCATCGTCGGGTTAGTCAACACAGAAATATATGGCAATCCTGCCTTATGATGATAAGAAAGCGCGGCACAGGTCTTGGCCATTTGCATCAGGCTGTACATCCCTTCGTACATGCGTGCACCGCCTCCGGAACCTGAGGCAATGATAATGGGGAGCTTGTTTTTTGTGGCGTATTCTATGGCCCGAGTAATTTTTTCTCCGACTACCGAACCCATAGATCCCATAATAAAACGAGAATCCGTGGCTGCTATTATTACTTTTTTCTTTTCAAGCAATCCAGTTCCAGAAATGATCGCGTCTTTTAACCCTGTAGATGCCTGATCCTGCCCCAGTTTATCTTTGTAGGTTTTAGGCCCAATAAATTCCAATGGGTCGCATGTCGTCATATCCGCGTCAAACTCTTCGAATGTCCCTTCGTCCAAAAGCAGCTTTATACGCTCTTGCGCGGTAAGTACAAAGTGATAGTTGCATTTAGGGCACACCTTAAGATTCTCCTCAAGGTTCTTATTGTAAAGGGTGGCGTCGCACTCTTCGCACTTTGTCCAAAGCCCTTCGGGCATCTCTTTTTTCTTTGAGCGTACAATCGTGTATTTGGGTTTACCGAATAGCGCCATAATCTAATCCTCGTGTTTGCTGATAACCAGTCCGGATAACACCTTGGGATAAAAATAAGTGGATTTCGCAGGCATGCGCTCTCCGCTTAAAGCTACGGCGATGATCTGTTCCATCTTTACCGGATTAAGAAAGAAAGCTATGCAAGAACTGTCCTTATCAACTATTGCAATGAGTTCCTCGGCGTGGGGACTGAAAGTGAGACCTTCGTTATTTTCGATACCGAAAATTTTCTTAAACACAAGTTGATTAAGGATAGACACATCCAGTGTCCGGTATTCTTTTGGTTTATCCGCCATTTCCTTATCCAGAATTTTTATATTTTTCAGCCGGATCAGCCAATACCTTTTGTCCTTGTACATGCCGATGACATGTTGGCTGCGCCCTCCCTTTTCCATAATAAAAAAGAACTTTGACTTGTCTTTTATTTCTTCAACGTCAAAACTCTCTCTCAATGTCTCAATAAACTTTTCAAGGCCCGGCGGCATATCCAGTTTCAGTAGTCGGTGTATGGGGAAAATATATAATCCACGTGGATCTGTGTTAGTGAAATAAGAAAGCACGTAATTGTAATTTTCTTCTCCCGAGCTTTTACCTGATTTTGCTCTTAGTTCATCGCGGTAGGCGCAGGCTACTTCATATCGGTGATGCCCATCAGCGATAAATATATTTTCCTGACGCATTGCCTCTTCCACGCTCTTTACGATTTCGGGATCGTCTATCCTCCAGACCTTATGTACTGTGTTCTCATCATCAGTCACGTTTATAAAGACATCGCGGTCCTTGATGAACTTATTGAAAACACGCTGAATAATCCTTTTTTTGTCTAGGAATATGGAAAATATTGGGCTTAAGTTTGCGTGAACCTGGCGGGTAAGCTTGAGCCTGTCCTCTTTAGGGCCTTGCCTGGTATGCTCATGCTTAAATATGGTAGTATCAGAATCTTCCAGGCGTAAAAGCGAAATAAAGCCAAAGCGGGTGCGGGTCTCTCTCTTTATACGGTATTCCTGGCTGTAGAAGTAGATCGCCGGACGATCGTCGCGGATAAGTATCCTCTCCTTAAGCCAATCTTTAAAAGCATTTCCCGCGCGCTGATACTTATCCTCTCCGGGAATATCATTTCCCAGCAATATGTGAATGAAGTTGTGAGGGTCAGCCTTATGGTAGGCTTCCTGCCTGGCGGGAGATATGACGTCATACGGAGGACAGACCACGTTAGTCATATCAAAAACTTTTTCCTGATTGTAAATAACTGCTTTAAAACCTTTTATTGTAGCCATAAGAATATGGAGCTGCCGGTTAAGCCACCTAAGGTATCAATCAAGACATCAAAAACGGAAACGCTGCGGCTAGGCACGAACGACTGATGGAATTCATCACTTATACCATAAATTACGGTAAATACAATCGCAAAAATGAAAATTTTGGCTAGGGATATGTTTGTTTTGCTCTTATTTAGGGCGCGACTAAAGAAAAAAGACAGCGCTAGATAGACGCTAAAATGGTATACCACGTCTTGGAAAGGAAATAGCGGCGGAATATCCTTGCCAGACGTATTTGAAGCGTAAAAAATCACCCCCATTACGCACAATACCGGCACCCAGTATTTTACGAAGAATATTACGCGCTTAATGGGCATGCGGGCAGGACTTGCAGCCGTCTTTAGGTTTAGGACAGTTGTCAGAGCTTGAGCCGGATTTCTTTTTATAGTCAGTATCGTAAAAACCCGTTCCCTTGAAAATCACTCCAGCTCCGCTTGAAATTAGCCTTTTTACTTTTTTATCGCACTTTGGGCAATTTTCTATACGCTTGTCAGACATTTGCTGATAAGCCTCGAATATATGGCCGCAATGTGTGCATTCATAGTCGTACGTAGGCATTATTTTCTCCTTGTGCAGAAAGCTGCGCCCCAGCTAATAGGTATGCTGGGGCGCGTCCTTTTTAGGACGCAACACCCGCCAATCCTTTATGGCGAGGTACTTACTTAATAT
>JAPLLR010000012.1 GCA_026387455.1 Candidatus Omnitrophota bacterium
GACGACAGTGAAGGATGTGATGGAGGTGGCGCCGGATGAATTATTGAAATATGATGCCATTGTCATCGGCTCTCATACTTATTACGGAAGCATGGCTGCTGAAATCAAGAAGCTGCTGGATGATTCGGTTAAGTTTCACGGCAAGCTTGACGGCAAAGTGGGCGCGGCATTTTCCTCAAGCGGCAATATCGCCGGAGGCAACGAAACCACAGTTCTGGGTATATTGAACGCTATGCTCATCCATGGTATGATTATTCAGGGCGATTGGCAGGGGGACCATTATGGTTCGGTAGCCATTGGCGCACCCGATGCCCGGACCAATAAAGAGTGCCTGAGAATGGGTTCGCGCCTGGCAAAGTTAGTATTAAGGATAGGATAGCTCATGCATATCGTGATATTAATAACCGCTTCCAAGAAGAAAGAAGCAAAAAAGATCGCAGCCAAGCTACTTAAAGAGAAACTGGTCGCCTGCGTGAACATTGTGGATAAAGTGGAGTCGTTTTTCTGGTGGCAGGGCAAGATCGATAATGCTTCCGAGTCGCTTATGGTGATCAAGTCCACAAAGGCAAAGTTTAGAAAAATAGTCAAGACGGTTTTGTCTGTACACAGCTACACTGTCCCGGAGATCATCGCCCTTCCCATAATCGCCGGGCATAAGCCGTATCTGGATTGGATTGATGAATCTCTCCGGTAGTCCCCTAGATTTCCTGGTTGCTTTCTTTGCCGGCGTGCTGGTAAGTTTTACCCCCTGTGTTTACCCACTGATTCCGGTGAGCGCTGGGTTTGTGGCTTTGAATGCCGGCGGCTCAAAGCTAAAAGGATTTTTGTTAAGCTTTGTTTATGTCACTGGGGTGGCAGTGACGTATTCGATACTGGGGTTAGTTGCATCTCTTACTGGATCGATTTTTGGACAGATCAGCTCGCATCCTATGGTCTATATTATCGTAGGGGCAATGATTATTTTGTTCGGGTTCTCTATGCTGGATATATTTTCCATCAACCTGCCTATATTTGTACGCCGCGGGACAGTGGGAAAGCATACCTTTATTTCGGTATTTGTGATGGGTTTGGTATCCGGCTTAGTGGTTTCGCCGTGCCTGACTCCGGTGCTTGGGTCAATACTAGCTTATCTAGCTACCAGAAAACAGGTTTTCTACGGTTCGGCTTTGCTTCTTATCTTTGCTTATGGCATGGGTTTGATCTTGATCCTGGCTGGAACGTTCAGCTCACTTTTGACTGCGCTCCCTAAGTCTGGGAAATGGATGGTGTTTATCAAAATCCTCTTTGCTGTTGTGCTATTTGCTTCAGGAATATATTTTATTTATACAGGGATAAGGAGATTTTAAATGAGAAGGTATTTTAAGGCGGTATTGGCTTTATTTATGGTTGCTTTCATTCTGTTTTCGTCGGGACTTGCTGCTGAGCCGGTAAAGAGGTCCAGAGCGGCTGTGGGTTTTAGCCTTAAGGATATTAAAGGCCGGGCCCACAATTTGTCTGATTACAAGAATAAGCAGGCGGTGGTGCTGGCTTTTTGGACTACCTGGTGTCCTTTCTGCCGTCAGGAATTGAAATCTCTTAACGCTTTATATCCACAATTGCAAAAAGAAGGCATCGAGGTCCTGGCTATTAACATACAGGAGCCCGGGTATAGGGTGGAGAGTTTCGCCAAAGAAAATGGCTTGACCATGAAGATGCTTCTGGATTTTGACGCAAAGGTGGCGCGTGATTATTCAGTCATGGGTGTGCCGACATTTTTCCTGGTGAATAAGCAGGGGAATATCATCTATGAAGGCGACCATTTCCCCAAAGAAAAATACCAGAAATTAATAAGCGAGTGATCTTGTATGGATGAAAGAATTAATAAACTGATAGATAGCTGGAAGAAGCGTAATATTCAGGGCCTCTACTGTAATAATAAAGAAGAGGCTGCAAGGAAAATGCTAGAGCTTGTTCCGCAGACTGCGAGTATTGGGTTTTCAGGATCTGTGACTATGGATCAGTTAGGTATTGTAAAAATGCTTACCGAGCGGGGCAATAGCGTTTTTAATCAGTATACCCCCGGAATCACCCGCGAGGAGAACTTAAGGATCCGCAGGTTGGGCACTCAGGCGGATTATTATATGGGTAGCCCCAATGCTATATCTGAGACAGGAGAGTTGGTATTTTTTAGCGCCTACGGAAACCGGATCAGCGGTATTTCAAATGCCAGGAAGGTGATCATTGTCGCAGGAATTAATAAAATCACGCAGGATCTGGATAGTGCTCTGAAGCGAGCGCGCGAATACGCTACACCTTTAAACTGCAAGCGTCTTGAATGGAATACTCCATGTTTTAAGGACGGCACCTGTCATAATGATATTTGTTTGTTTCCCGAATATAAACGCATGTGCTGCCAGATCTTGGTGATCGAGGCAGAAGTTGCTCCTGAGAGATTAAAGGTGATCTTGGTGGGCGAGGAACTGGGTTTTTAATTTGTCTGCGTACCCCCAAACTTAAAGCACCTTGACATAAAGGATTGTCAAGTGCGTCCCTTCTGGGACGGATAGTTTGGGGTTGAGCTGGTGCTCAAGGAGGTAGATATGGATCAAAAGAAATTTTCCTGGGAAGAAGCTATTAAATTGGGCTGGAAGGCGACATTAGACCATCTGGGTTTTTTCATTAAGGCCATGATTATTGTCTTCGTCATTTCCATTAGCTTAGGCATGGTGACTAAAATGACTGAAAAGAGTGTACCGGTACTTTCTCTGATCACTAATCTTATGGGAGTGTTTTTTAGCCTGCTTTTCGGGGTAGGGCTGATCAAGATATACTTGAAGATCTGCGACGGTAAGGTGCCGGAACTTCGCGATCTTCTTTCCGGGATCACTCCCGGGTTGATGCTCAGGTATTTAGCGGCTGCGCTGTTCTATTCTCTGATATTTTTAGGGGGATTAATCTTGCTTATAATTCCTGGGATTATATGGCTAATGCAATTTCAGTTTTGTACCTATTTGGTCATTGATAAAGGTTTGGGGCCGATAGCGGCTTTGAAAAAAAGTTCCGGGATCACCAAAGGCGCAAAGTGGGATTTGTTTATTTTGACTTGTCTATCCGTATTGATCAATCTGGCGGGACTCTTGGCGCTAGGTATAGGTTTATTTATTACTATGCCGCTTACTATGCTCGCCTTGACATCGGTATACCGGAAATTACTTAGTGAGCCAGGGCTAGCCGTGACTTAAAACAAGCGCGCAGGTTTAAGCGAAAGGAAAAAGGGGAATGTTTGACAAGATGAAGCAGCTGATGGAGATGCAGAATAAGATGCAGGAAATGAAGCGTGAGCTGGAGAATACCTATTTCGATGTCTTAAGTTCCGATGGGTTGGTGAAGGTGACTATGAATGGAGCGCAGGAAGTCCGGGAAATAGTTTTGCAGAGTGATGCTCAGTCGCAGGAAAAGACAATCCTTGAGAAATCGCTCAAGGATGCTTATAATAGGGCGATTAAACGTTCCCATGATATAGCCGCCGAAAAGATGAAGCGTATCACCGGCATGAACATTCCGGGGTTGATATAAATTATGGAAGAAAAGAAGGATTTTTATCAGCTGGTAGATGAGATTTATGCTCAGGATCTGCGTTACAAGCCTGATGCTTACGAGTTTCTCATGCAGGGTTTGTATTTTACCCAGAAGAAATTAAAGCGCTTGGGCCACATCTCAGGAAGAGAGCTTTCCGAGGGGCTGCGAGATTTCTCAATCGAGCAGTTCGGACCCATGGCCCGAACAGTTTTCTCTCACTGGGGGGTCACTCAAACCCAGGATTTGGGGAACATGGTCTATAACATGATTAATAAAGGGGTGCTTTCTAAAACCGAGGAAGATTCCCTGGATGATTTTAAGGATGTCTTTGATTTTCAAGAGGCGTTCGCCAACGTGCTACGCGATAGCGTGATGAAATTAAATAATGATCACCAAAATAATTCATGAACTGTTAGAAATAAATAAATTTGTCAGAGGCATTTTAAAAAGAGAGACGCTATGATTAAGATCAAGGGCTTAGCTACGGGTATCGGTAGTCTGCCGCACAGCGATAATATAGATGAAGCGCTGGATCTTATTTTCCAGTCTATTCCCGAGATACCTTTTTGGCCGCAGCTGCCTAAGCGTGACCTGCGCGAGGGGATGGTGACGCAGTACAGCGAGAATATTCCTTGCCTCAGAGTGGGCAGGGATGGTTTATTTTTCCAGGCGCAGGATAAAGATCAGGAGCTTGAGCTTTTTTATGAGCGCTTGATCGCAAATGATTTTGAGTATTTCCGTATCAGCCCGGATTTTGCTCGCGGCTTGCACGCTTTTTACAAGCGGCTTGAGCAAAGAGGAACAAGCGGCATAGAGTTTATCAAATGTCATATCACCGGCCCCTTTACCTTTGCGGCATCGATTAAGGATGAGTCAGGGGGGTGCCTTTTGCACGATCAGGTGTTTATGCAGGTGGTGCTCAAGGCCCTTATGATGAAGGCCATTTGGCAGATAAAGTATTTTGCTAGGTTTGGCAAGCCCATAATAGTCTTTATTGATGAGCCGTACCTCGGAGCTTTTGGCTCGGCATATACCCCGATAAATCGGGAGGATGTGGTCAGCGGACTGATAGAACTGACTGAGGGGATCAAGGCTGAAGGAGCGCTCACCGGAGTGCATTGCTGCGGAAATACCGATTGGTCCATTCTGACAGACACATTAACCCTTGATATCATTAACTTTGACGCTTATAGCTTCCTGGATAAGTTCATTCTCTATGCGGATAATCTTAAGGGGTTTCTGGAGCGTGGGGGGATAATCTGTTGGGGAGTGGCACCGACACAGGAATATAGCCCTAAGATCAAGGCTGAAGCGCTGGTGGCCAAAATCAGAGAGGGAATAGATATATTAGGTAAGAAGGGCGTGGATAGGGATCTTCTCTCTCAGAGGCTTCTGATTACTCCTGCCTGCGGCCTGGGGACTCTGGATATCCAGAGTGCCAAGGGTATCTTCAGCCTACTGCGTGAAACCTCCGAAATCCTCCAAAAATAAAGTATTTGACAAGCTTCGGGAATAGTTATATATTACATAAATCCTTTTACCTATATTGAGGAGTCTAGTTAAATGAAAGAAATCAGAATTCATGCCCGTGCTGGTCAGGGCGCAATCACCACTGCATCACTTTTAGGCTACGCCTATTTCCTGAAGGGAATGTTTCCTTATGCCTTTCCCAGTTTTGGCGCTGCCCGTATGGGCGCTCCTATGAACGCTTTTGTGCGTGTCGACTCTAAACATGTGCGTCTGCGCAGCCAGATTTATGAGCCGGATTATGTCTTGATTATGGATTCTACGCTTATGCGCGGATTTAATTGTTTTTCCGGCTTGAAAGATAACGGTATCGTGATCATCAGTGGCAACGAGGCGGATGTTATTATCCCTAAGGCCAAGGCAAAGCAGAAGGTTTTTTTCGTCCCGGCTAATGAGATTGCTATGAAGTATATCGGCCGGCCGCTGGGTAACACCGCGTTGTTGGGCGCTTTTTGCGCGGCGACGGGTGAGCTGACTATGGATGACTTGAACGAGGCTTTGCGCCACAGATTTTCCGAAAAATTACAGGATGGAAATATTAAAGCCGCCAAAGAAGGCTTTGAGTTGGTTAAAAGTAAAATAAAGTAAGGAAAGAGAGTTAATTTATGTTTGGCCCCTTAGTATGTAAACCAGGCGCAAGCAGAAACAACAGGACCGGTTCCTGGAGGATGGAAAGCAGGCCGAAGTTCCTTAAAAAAGATTGTATCGCCTGCAATATGTGTTTACTGATCTGTCCTGAGGCTTGCATCAGTGGCCAGGGCAAGAATAATTATGACGCTGATTTTGATTACTGCAAGGGCTGCGGCAATTGCGCTTGGATCTGTCCGAAGAAGGATATCGAAATGGTGAAGGAGGGGCATAATCCCACAGGGGTGGGCCTTCCTACACCGATAAAGGAAGGGCCAAAGTCTAAATGAAAGAATTACTGGAAGGTTCCTATGCAGTAGCCGAGATAATTAAAAGGTGTAAACCCGGGGTTATCTCTGCCTACCCTATCACTCCTCAGACCCATATTGTGGAAGGATTAGCTCAGATCGTGGCTAACGGCGAGCTCAATGCCCAGTGTGTGAATGTGGAGTCTGAACATTCTGCAGCTTCAGTAGTCTTGGGCGCATCCGCTATAGGCATACGTACTTTTACCGCTACCAGCTCGCAAGGGCTTTTTTACATGGCGGAAGTGGTCTATAATATCGCGGGTTTAAGGCTTCCGGTGGTGATGACTGTCGCCGCGCGCGCGATATCTGCTCCTATCAATATCTGGAACGACCATCAGGATGTGGTATCTTTACGTGATGCCGGATGGATCCAGCTGCATGCTGAAGATGTTCAGGAAGCAGTTGATCTGCACCTTATTGCTTACAAGATAGCCGAGAATAATTCTATCATGCTTCCGGTGATGGTGATCATGGACGGTTTTATTCTCACCCACGGAGTTGAAACTATCGATATGCCTGAGCAGGCTGATGTGGACAAGTTTCTGCCGCCTTACAAAGCGCCTTATAAGCTGGATGTAGAAAAACCTATGACCTTTGGGCCTTTAGTCGACCCAGAGTCTTATATGGAGACCCGTTATGCTATTCAGGAGACCCTTAAGGATGTTCTTAATCTCATCCCCAAGGTTACCGCGGAATTCGCCAAGGTCTTTGGCCGTACCTACAACGGTTTGATTGAGGAGTATAAGACCAAGGATGCCGAGCGGGTGATTGTGGCTGTGGGTTCGGTTTGCGGGACTATTAAAGAAGTAGTGGATGAGTTACGGGCAAAGGGAAAGAAAGTCGGAGTACTGAGAGTGGTTTCCTACCGGCCATTTCCCGCGCAACAGATATCTGAAGCATTAAAGAATATTCCTAAAGTCGCGGTAGTCGACCGCGCTGTATCTCTGGGTTCTATTGCGCCTTTAGCCGGTGAAGTTAAAGCAGCGTTTTTTGGCAAGGCCAAAAAGCCCAAGATGATTTCCAGCTTCGTGGTTGGCCTCGGCGGACGCGATATTACTAAGGATTCCATCAAAGAAATATTTCGCCTGCTCACGGGTAAGGAAAAGCAGGGTGAGTTCGTCGATCTTAAGCCAGAATTATTGAAGGAGAATTATGAAGACCCTGTTTAATTCCGGACACACAGCTTGCGCAGGTTGCGGCCAGTCCATGGCCGCGCGCTTAGTGATCGACGCTGCCGGTCCGAATACTATAGTAGTAAATAATACCGGCTGTTTAGAAGTTTTTTCTACTAAATTTCCCGAGAGTGCCTGGGGAGTGCCCTGGATACATTCTTTGTTTGAGAACGCCGCGGCAGTAGCTTCAGGTGTTGAGTCAGCTTTGACATATTTAGGTAAAAAGGATTCCATTAATGTCATTGCTCAGGGCGGAGACGGCTCAACCGCGGATATCGGCTTGCAGGCTTTATCCGGCATGCTTGAGCGCGGTCATGATATCCTCTATGTTTGTTATGATAATGAAGCTTATATGAATACCGGAGTGCAGCGCAGCGGCCTGACGCCCTTTGATACTAATACTTCTACCAGTCCTGCGGGTAAACAGTCAACCGGAAATATCCGGCCCAAGAAACCCATGCCGGAGATCGCCAATGCCCATGGTATTCCCTATGTGGCGACAGCTTCTACGGCATTTCCCCAGGATATTCAGAGAAAAGTTAAAAAGGCCTTAAGTATCAAAGGCCCTAAATATATGCAGATCCATGTGCCTTGTCCGCTAGGCTGGAGAAGTGATACCAACCTGACTACGCTGGTGGCAAGGCTTGCGGTTGAGACCGGATTGTATCCTTTGATCGAGTTTGAAAACGGCGTGTTGACTGCCAGAAGGCAGATAAGCCCTCTCAAGCCGGTGGAGGAATACCTTAAGACTCAAGGGCGATTTAAGCATTTATTGAATAAACCTGAAGAGCTAAAGAAGATTCAGGAAATCGCGGACAGCAATATTAAGAAGTATGGTTTGAAGGTAAGTGAAGTCACCCCGCCAACGGCAGGGTCAGGTGGAACTTAATTAAAGGGGGGTATAGTATGGGAAAGCAAGCAAGGGCAATCGTGGATTTAAGCCTTAAGGATCTGGTAAAAGACCTGCAGAAGGCATATGCTGATGAATGGTTGGCGTATTACCTTTACTGGTATATGGCCAAGACTGTTTCTGGCCGCGCGTACGAAGATATGCAGGAGATGTTAGAGAAGGTGGCCAAAGACGAATTAGAGCATGCCGGAGAGCTGGCGGATTTGATCACTAAGCTTGGTGATGCTCCGATAGCTAATCCGATGGACCTGGAAAAAAACGCCAATTCGCCGTATCTGACGCCGCCGAAGAACACCGCGGATATTAACAGGATCATCCGCATTGTTACCGAGGCTGAGGCCGGGGCTATTGAAGTGTATAATAAGATCGCCAAGAAGACTTTTGGTAAGGATAACGTTACTTACCAGTTGGTGACCCACATACTTTCCGAAGAAGTGACCCACGAAGAGATGTTTGAGAATCTGTTGGAGAGGTAATACTGCCCCGCCTCATAAACGCCGCAAAGTTTCTCGGCGCTTCGCGCCAGTAAACTTTGCAGGCATTCGGCGGGGTTAAGCCCCTTCCTTAATAGGTTTAGGAAGGGCTACCCCTGTGGGGTAATTACCGATAAGTAAAAAGATTGTAATTAAGGAGGGATATTAATGAGTAAAGTTTCCGTAGATATTTCGACTTGTGTAGGTTGCGGTTTATGCGAACAGTCCTGCCCCGAGGTTTTTGAGATACAGGGCGACGGCGTGGCGCATATCAAGGCTCAGAACTGCACGCAGCACAATTTGCAGGAAGTCGCGGATCTTTGTCCGGTGAATTGTATTAAGGTAGGCTAAATAGGTCTAAAGGTAAGTTTTAAAGAAGGCACGGCCCTTATTCGGGTCGTGCCTTCTTCTTTAATTCTTGCGAGTACTTGATAAAAAAATCCTGTTTTTTCTGCTGCAGGATTTTTGAACTGAAGTTCTCTTTATCGTTTTGAAACTTCTTTTCGTCGATAGTAGTGCGGTTTTTGAGTTTGAGTATGTAGAGGCCCGTGGGGATGCTGACTATATCGCTGATTTCATCGGTTTTTAAGCCCTGTGCTGCCATCCATAGGGCGTCCGATGCGCCGATACCTTCGATATAGCTGCCGAATTTAAAGTTTTGCGTTGCTCCGGATTTAAGGCCTAAGATCTTGGCGATTTTTACGAAATCTACGGATTTAGGATTCAGTTTGTAGGCTTCTTGCGCTTCCTTTAGGCATTCCGTCATTTTTTCTTTCGCCAGTTTTTCGCAAATTTCTTTGATGTAGGCGTCTTTGACTTTTGTTTTAATCTTGTCAAAGGCGGGTATATAGGATTCTTTGCGCTCAATCAGCTTCAGGATGTAATAATTATTATCTAGGTGGATAGGCTGGGAATGCTCTGCGGTTTTAAGTTTTGAGATGAGGTTAAGAATCTCCGGAGACCATCCGATGCCGGCAATAGGCTCGTTTTGGGCAAATAGCCCGGTGGTCTTAACGGTCGAGCCAGTGTCCTTGGCGACTTTTTGCATATCGCTTTTTGAGTTCAGGAGTTTTACGGCTTCCAGCACTTTCTTTTCGGAATCAAAGGTAAGGTATTCGATGTTGAAAGAGAGGGGTTGTTTGAACTGTAGGGAATCTTTAAGGTAGTAGCTTTCTAGTTCCCCGTCTTTGGGAATTATACCTTTGGCTAAATCTGCCAATATCGCGGCAATGAAGCTGACACTGATTTCTTCGCTAGCCTTGCGGTATTCTTCGCGGATGTCGTTGTCGTCCAGCTTGGTGCCTATAGTGATCTCGGTAAAAAGCTTGCCCATCTCGATATTCTGCCGGGCCTGTTCTTCAAAGGCCCGTGGCTGGGTATGAAAGACGTACTGTAGCATCTCTTGATAGGTACGGTTGTCGAACTGCCCGTCTTTTTGAAAGAAAGGGTAGCTGGCGATCAACTCTTCTATCTCTTTATCGCTGGCAGTGATGCCGTGGCGTTTGACTTCGCTGAGCATGATCAGGCGCTCCCAGGTCTGGTCGTCGAAGTTGATGTATTTTTGCACCTCCTGGAACTTGTCCCCGAACTGGATGATCGCTTGATTTTTGGTGGCTTCCAGTGCTTTTTGATATTCCTCCATGGGGATGTTCCTGCCGTAAAGCGAGCCCGCCACATTTTCTTTTGAGCTTGAGCGTGTCGCGCTTCCGAAGCCCCAGAATACAAATGCCGGGACAATGATCAGCGCCAGCCCTATCCAGATCATCTTCGCAGTCTTTTTATTCCTTAATAATTTTAACATAGATTTCCCCCTTTAATTTTTTCCTTTTACCAAATCGGAAATTTACCCCGAAGCCTTGGTCAAAATTATCAAAGAGAATTTTGACCAGTTTAGGCGAGGGGTTAATAATATGTCGTTATTATAGTAGAAAACCGCCAAATTGCAATTCTTTTCCCTTTACAAACTAAACTTAACTTTGTATAATGAAAGCTCGTGTGAAAAAGTTATCAGAATCAGTCTTAAAAAGGACGCGCCCAGCATACCTTTTAGCTGGGGCGCAGTCCTAAAAAGGACGCACCCAGCCTACCTTATAGCTGGGGTGCAGCAAAGCATAAGGATGATTAATGGCTAAAGTCAAGGTTTTAAGGTTAGGCCTGCCTAAGGGAAGTCTTCAGGAGGCTACTTTTAAGATGTTTAAGAAGGCGGGGTTCAATGTCTCTCTTCCTTCATCGCGTTCATATTTTCCTTCGATAGACGACGCTGAGATTAAGCCTGTGTTATTGCGCGCCCAGGAGATGTCCCGCTATGTGCAGGAGGGTGCCCTTGACTGTGGTATTACCGGCAACGACTGGGTCCTGGAGAATAAATCCGACGTGGTCAGGATAGAGGAATTGGAGTACGCTAAGCAGAGTATGAATAAGGTGCGCTGGGTGTTGGCTGTGCCGCAGGACTCCGGGATCAAGAGCCCTAAGGATTTGAAAGGCAAGCGCATTGCCACCGAGCTGGTGGGCGTGACAAAAGAATATTTCAAGAAGCTAAGAGTGGATGTGGATGTGGAGTTCAGCTGGGGCGCGACCGAGGTCAAGGTAAGCGCTGGGCTGGTGGACGCTATCGTTGAGCTAACTGAAACCGGAAGCAGCCTGAGGGCGAATAAGCTGGTGGAGATCGCTACTTTATGCGAATCTACCACGCAGTTTATCGCCAACGGAACCTCTTATAAAGACGCCTGGAAAAAGGCCAAGATGGAGCAAATCGCCCTGCTTTTGAAAGGCGCTATCGCCGCTGAGGAAAAAGTCGGTTTAAAGATGAATGTGC
Source organism: Candidatus Omnitrophota bacterium (assembly GCA_026387455.1). Classification (GTDB taxonomy): domain Bacteria; phylum Omnitrophota; class Gorgyraeia; order Gygaellales; family Profunditerraquicolaceae; genus JAPLLR01. The sequence goes on from JAPLLR010000012.1 coordinate 11,391, forward strand.
GTAAAGAAAATTTGAAGAGAGTTTTGGCCAAGCTACCGGCGCTTAAAAACCCTACTATCTCAAGCCTTTCCGACGGCGCGTGGCTGGCGATTGAGACCATCATCGATGAGCGGGTGGTGCGCGTATTAATCCCTGAACTGAAAAAAGCGGGAGCCCAGGGGATTATCGAATATCCTTTGAATAAGGTAATATACTAGGAGGAAGTTATGCCTTGCGGCAGAAAAAGAAAAAAACAGAAGATCAAGACGCATAAGCGCAAAAAAATGCGCAGAAAGCTGCGTCACTTGAAGAAGAGAGCCTGGGGTTAAAAATCTGTGTTTGAGAAATTATCCAGGTGCGTGTTTGTCTTTATTTGCGCGATCCTGTTTATCTACGATAGGGCCCAAGCTTTAGACAAGAAGGAATCTTTTGCTTTAAGCCACTATATCATGGGGGTCATGTATGAAGACCTCGGAGATGTGGATAAGGCTATAGAGGAATATCAGAAAGCTGCCAAAGCCGATTCAGGCACTACGGTAATTCACGTAAGCCTGGCCTCCGGCTATATCAAGAAAAATAATATCCCCCGGGCAATCGAAGAGCTTAAAATGGCTATCGCTATCGACCCTGAGACGATAGAGCCGCACGCGATTCTGGCGATACTGTATTCATCTGAGAATAAATTGGATCTGGCGACTGTTGAATATGAGCGCGCGCTTAAGAGCGCCTCCAAGCTTGAGCCCAAGAACGCCGGAATTTACAAGGGGCTCGGCGCCATATACCTGCAGCAGAGAAAGCTTAAGGATGCCGAGAACGCTTATCGCCTGATCACCGAGCTTGCGCCTGATGACTCCGAGGCGCATTTTTATTTGGGCAGCATTTACAACGAACTTAAGAATAACGCCCTGGCGGAAAAAGAACTTAAGCGTGCCATAGAACTCAGGCCCGATTATGCCGAGGCGCTGAATTTTTTAGGCTACGTTTACGTCGAATTAGGCAGGAATCTTGGTCGCGCCGAGACTATGATCAAAAAGGCGCTTTCCCTTGATCCGGACAACGGCGCTTATATTGACAGCCTGGGCTGGCTCTATTTTAAAAAAGGCAAATTTCCGGAAGCGCTGACAGAGCTGAGCAGGGCTGCGGCGTTGATCGACGATCCGGTGATATTCGATCATTTAGGAGACACTTACTTAAAATTGAATTTACCACAGAAGGCAAGGCAAAGCTTTGAGAGTTCGCTTAAGCTCGATCCCAATCAGGATCTCGTAAAAAGAAAAATAGAGAAAATAAAATAATGGCTTATACAGACCAGCAGGTAAAAGATCTAGAGGCCAAAGCCAAGGAAGTGCGCAGGTTTATCATCCAGATGCTGGCTAAGGCCGGCTCCGGACATCCCGGAGGAAGCCTTTCTGCCACGGACCTGATCACCGCTTTATATTTCTCTGTTTTGCGCCATAATCCCAAAGATCCGAATTGGCCGGACCGCGACAGGTTCCATATGTCCAAGGGGCACTGCTGTCCTTTGTGGTACGCGGTATTGGCGGATTCTGGATATTTCCCGATTGATAAATTGTGGACTCTGCGTCAGTTGGGTTCGATTTTGCAGGGGCATCCGGATAGGCACACCCCGGGAGTGGATGTGGCTTCAGGGTCTCTGGGTCAGGGACTGTCAGTGGCGTTAGGCATGAGCCTTGCCGGAAGACTGGACAAATTAGATTACCGCGTGTATGTCTTGGTCGGCGACGGAGAGACTCAGGAGGGAAATATCTGGGAAGCGGCTATGGCCTGCGCTCATTTTAAATGTGATAATCTGTGCGCCATGCTGGATAATAACGGAATACAGATAGACGGAAAGACCAAAGACATCATGAACCTTGAGCCGATAGCGGCAAAGTGGCAGGCGTTTGGCTGGCATGTTATCGAGATCAACGGCCACAACATGAAAGAGATTCTTGCGGCGTATGATCAGGCTAAGACCATAAAGGGAAAGCCGACGATAATCATTGCACATACCACTAAGGGCAAGGGCGTATCTTTCATGGAAGGCGTGGTGGATTTTCACGGCCGCGCGCCTACGAAAGATGAGGCCGAGAAGGCATTAAAGGAATTGGAATAGTATGGCAGAACTTCTATATCAACGCGACGTATACGGACAGACTCTGGTCGAGCTGGGAAGGCAGTTTAAGGATATCGTAGTCTTGGATGCGGATCTTTCCGGCTCAACTCGCACCGCGATATTCGCCAAGGAATTCCCCGAGAGGTTTTTTAATTTCGGGGTGGCCGAGCAGAACATGGTGGCTACTTCCGCGGGGCTCGCCAGCTGCGGTAAGACTGTATTTGTTTCTACTTTTGCGATTTTTGCTACCGGCAGAGCCTGGGATCAGGTGAGGAATTCTGTCTGCTACAGCAATTTCAATGTTAAGATCGTGGCAACTCACGCCGGGCTTACTGTAGGGCCTGACGGAGCTACGCATCAGGCGCTGGAAGATATCGCGCTGATGCGGGTTCTTCCGAACATGTTTATCATCGTCCCCTGCGACGGGCCTCAGACTCGCGAAGCAGTGCTCGCCGCTGCCGGACACAATGGCCCGTTTTATGTGCGCCTGGGAAGGGCGAAGGTCCCGACGATAGAGTTTAAAGGCGAATTTAAGCTGGGCAAGGCTCAGGTTCTGACCAGCGGAAACGATTTGGCGATTATCGCCTGTGGCGTGATGGTCACTGAGGCTCTAGTCGCGGTAAAAAGCCTTTCAGAAATTGGTATCAAGGTCCGGCTGATCAATATGCACACTATCAGGCCAATGGACACCGAAGAGATATTAAAGGCGGCAAGAGAGACCAAGGGTATCATTGTCTGCGAAGAGCATTCGGTGATCGGGGGCTTGGCTTCCAGTGTTCAAGAAGTGGTGGCAGAAGAGCATCCTACCAAAGTGGTGTGCCTTGGGGTAAAGAACAGGTTTGGCCAGTCAGGCGACCCTGCCGAGTTATTAAAAGTTTATAATCTTACGAGCGCTGATATAGAAAAAGCCGCGCTTAAGTTGTTGTCTAAGTAATAATTAGTACCACACCCACGCTACCTCTGTGATTCTTAAGTCCTACGCCAAAGTAAACCTCTTCCTGCAGGTCCTCAATAAGCGTCCTGACAATTTTCACAACCTTTTTACCATATTCGAACGCATCGATCTTTGCGATGAGATTATTTTGAAACTCCGTCGGGATAACTTGATCAGGGTCATTTGTAAAGACCCGGCAGTTCCGGTTGATCAGACCAATCTTTGCTACTATGCAACGGATTTGTTGCGCAAGAGATTTAAGCTTAATAGGGGTGTGGATATTACCATTAAGAAGAATATTCCGGTGGGCGCCGGTCTTGGTGGAGGTTCAGGCAATGCCGCAACCGTGCTTATGGGCTTAAATAAACTTTGGAAGCTTAATATTTCTAAAGAAAAACTAAAAGTAATAGCTGCTAAGATCGGAAGCGACGTGGCGTTTTTTATTTACGAGACTCCTTTTGCTCAAGGGTTGGGCCGGGGAGAAAAGATCAGGCCCATTAGAGCCCTAAAGAAAACAAAGCTTTGGCATGTGCTATTGGTGCCGAAATTGCACGTTTCCACTCCTTTGATTTACAGGAAATTTGACCTATATTCTAAGTTGACACCTCAAAAGCAGAGTGCTAAAATGTTAATCCTGGCCTTAAAGAAAACCCACTTTTTGCAGGTTAGCGAGAATCTCTTTAACAGCTTAGAAGCCATCACCATACGGCTCTATCCGAAAGTTCAGCGGGCTAAATTTGAGCTGGAAAAACTCGGGGTAAATGCAATTCTGATGTCCGGAAGCGGTTCGACGGTTTTTGGAATTGTAACTTCTAAAAAAGAAGCTCTTTTTCTGTATAGGAAACTTGTTAAGAATAAATCGTTAGGTCGGGTTTTCATCGCCAGGACGGTTTAGCGTTTGGAGAGCTGGGCCTGAGGAGGCTTGTTATGGAGATCACCGAGGCCAGAGTCATACTGAAAGATTCTCCGGATAAGAAGCTTAAGGCCTATGTCACCGTAACATTTGACAATGCCTTTGTGGTGCGTAACATCAAGGTCATTGAGGGCACTGGTGGGCTTTTTATCGCCATGCCTTCGCGTAAAGTTAGGCAGCCTTGCCTTAAGTGTCATTTTAAAAACGAAGTGCGTTCTAAGTTTTGTAATCAGTGCGGCGCTCAAATTATGGCTGTTACGCCTGCAGCGCCTGTCGCGGCAACAGCCGCAATAGAGCATGGACAGGGCACGCAGCTTGAGCATAAAGATATCGCCCATCCTATAACCCAGAGCTTCCGGGAATATCTGCAGAAGTGGATATTAGAGGCGTACGAGCGGGAATTGCTCAAAGGGTCGGGCGCTACGCATCATGGGCACGAAGATTTAGATTAAGCCGGTAGCACATCAGAATTTTTGAGCTATTGTTTACGAGTCGAGGCGAAATCCCGAGCCGAAGGCGATCCCGAGCCGAAGGCGAGGGAGGTCTGACATAAACTTGGGATGTCGTCCAATGGTAGGACACGAGAATTTGGGTCTCGCTATCATGGTTCGAATCCATGCGTCCCAACCAAATTTGTTTTATAGCAGGAGAGTCTAGTGAAAAAAAACTTAGCAGTTGTAATCTTAGCAGCAGGTAAAAGCACACGCATGAAGTCCGAGACTCCCAAGGTGCTGCATCCTTTGTGCGGCAGGCCGATGCTGGAGTATGTTTTAGACCTGGTAAAAACTCTTAGGCCGAAGAAGACAATCGTGGTTTTAGGCTATAAGCAGCAAGAGGTGCGTAAGTGTCTGGGCACAGGTGTTACCGCAGTAGTTCAAAAGTCGCTTTGCGGAACCGCGGATGCGGTGAAAACCGCGCTGCCGGCATTAAAAGGATTCAAAGGCACGGTGCTAGTGCTTTATGGGGATACACCTCTACTACAGAAAGAGACCGTATCTAAGCTTCTTAAATACCATGTAGAAAATAATGTGGATGCCACGCTGCTTACCGGTAATCTGAAAAAGCCCGCTGGCTACGGCAGGATCCTGCGCGACAAGCTGGCGAATGTCTGCGCGATAGTCGAAGAAAAAGACGCCGATGATTTTGAAAAGGCGATAAAAGAGGTCAATACCGGGATCATCTGTTTTAATAACGATAAATTAGCCGCTGCCCTAAAGCAAGTTAGGCCGGATAACCGTAAAAAAGAATATTATTTGACTGATACGATAAATATTATGTATAAGTCGGGCTGCCTGGTGGATGCGGTGAAGCTAATAGATATTAATGAAGCGCTGGGGATCAATACACGTGCTGAATTATCCAAGGCAAATTCTGTGATGTGCTCTCGGATCAATGAAAGATACATGCTCGATGGCGTTAGTATTGTGGATCCGGCGTCGACCTTTATTGCCTGGGGCACTAAAATCGGATTAGATACGACGATTTATCCCTTTACAGTCATCGAAAATGATGTTAATATTGGAAAACACTGTGCGGTCGGCCCGTTCTGTCATTTACGTGAAGGAACGCGCCTTGCGGATGACACGCTAATCGGTAACTTCATTGAAATCACCCGCTCGTCCATCGGCCCAAAGACCATCGCAAAGCATTTCTCCTATATCGGTGACACCCACGTAGGAAAGCTTGCCAATATCGGTGCCGGAACTGTTGTCGCTAATTTTGACGGAATAAACAAGCACAGGACAAAGATTTCAGACGGCGCGCTTATCGGCTCAGACACGATTCTGGTAGCTCCGGTTAGTGTAGGTAAGAATGCGACCACCGGCGCAGGGAGTGTTGTGACCAAAAACGTACCCGCAAAGACAATTGTTGCCGGAGTGCCGGCAAGATTTTTAAGGAAGAAATAAATCTAACCCGAGGACAATATGGATAAAATTGCGGTATTCAGCGGTAATGCCCATCCGGAATTGGCTAAGGATATCTGCAAGTGCCTGAAGGTAAAGCTTGCAGACGCTATGGTGACAACATTCAGTGAGGGCGAGATACGCGTCAAGATCAACGATAACGTGCGCGGCAAAGACGTGTTTATCGTGCAGCCGACATGTCCTCCGTCTAACCACAACCTGATGGAGCTTTTGATTATGATCGACGCGCTTAAGCGCGCATCAGCCATGAGGATCACCGCAGTGATGCCTTATTTTGGCTATGCCCGGCAGGACAGAAAAGACCAGCCGCGCGTCCCGATCACCGCTAAATTAGTGGCTAATCTTGTGACTGTCGCCGGAGCAAACCGGGTACTGACCATGGACCTGCACGCTGGTCAGATCCAGGGTTTCTTTGATATTCCGCTGGACCATTTATTCTCGGTAAACGTTTTTATCGATTATTTCAATAAAAAGAAAATGACTAATGTGGTAGTAGTTTCGCCCGATGTAGGTGGGATCAAGACGGCCCGCGCTTACGCCAAGCGCCTGGGCGCAAGCCTTGCCATTATCGACAAACGCCGGGAGTCGCCGGAAAAGACCGAGGCCATGCATATATTAGGTACGGTTGCCGGTAAGAACGCTATTATTGTCGATGACTTGGTGGCCACCGGAAGCTCTCTGATTGAGGCTGCTGAGACCTTAAAGAAAGCAAAAGCAAAAAGCGTCATCGCTGCCATTGCTCACGGAGTTTTGTCGGGGCCGGCAATTGAGCGTCTGGATAAATGCGCAGCGCTTGAGAAGCTGCTTATTTCCGACAGCATCCCGCTGGGTGAAGAAAAGAAGCACCGCAAAATTGAAGTCCTGTCGGTTGCAAACCTGATGTGCGAGGCGATAAAAAGGATTCATAACGAAGAGTCAATCAGTTGTTTATTTACTAATTAAAAACACCCGGCCTTAATAGGATAGGCCGGTGTTTCACTTGCTGTGAAAGGAGTTGCTATGGAAGAGTTATTTCTGGATGCAGAGCAGAGACAGGGTACAGGAAGAGCCGCAGCCAAGGACTTGCGGGACGCGGGGTTTGTGCCGGCAGTAGTCTATTCGGATGGCAAGAATTCCATGCCCATTAAGTTGTCCCACAGGCAGCTAGTGCAGCTGGTGCACCAGCACCGCATTGAAAGTGCTGTCATTAATTTAAAAATTAAAGAGGATAAAAAGGCCAAGCGGCCGTGCCTGATAAAAGAGATCCAGTATCATCCGGTGTTGGGTGAGATCGTGCACGTGGATTTCAACGAGATTTCTCTGACCAAAGTGATCAAGGTTAATGTGCCGGTTACTGCCAAGGGCGAAGCTGTAGGCGTTAAGCAGGAGGGTGGTTCTCTTGAGCATATCCTCTGGGAGCTGGAAGTGGAGTGTTTACCTACAGCAATACCTAAGGATATTGAAGTGGATATCACGGCATTGAAGATGGGTGATTCTATCCACGTCAAGGATGTTGTTGCGCCTTCCGGGGTAAAGATTCTTAATGATCCAAGCTCCATTGTGCTGACGGTTGCCGCGCCGATGAAGGAAGAAGTCGCAGTACCGGTCGAGGGCGAAGCGACTCAGGAGCCGGAAGTTATCAAGGAAAAGAAGGAAGTTCCTGCTGAAGGCGTTGCTGCCGAAGGCAAGGAAGGTAAAGAAGGTAAAGAAGGTAAAGAAAAGAAATGAAGTTGATCGTCGGATTAGGGAATCCTGGCGATACCTATATAGATTCGCGGCACAATATCGGTTTTTCTGTAGTGGATTGTTTAAGCAAAGAGGCAAAGTGTTCTTTCAAAAGAGATAGAGGTATGTTCGCCCTGACTTGCCGGGCGAAGCTGGGGTTAAAGGATGTGATTCTGGCAAAGCCGGTTACATTTATGAACCTTTCCGGAGGTGCAGTCAAGGCACTGATCAGGAAATATAAAGTTGAGGTAGGCGAGCTATTGGTGGTTTGCGACGATCTGGATTTGGAGTTAGGTCGGATTAGGATCAGGCCTTCGGGGTCCTCCGGAGGGCATCACGGTTTAGAGTCCATAATCGGCTCGATTCAAAGCAATGAGTTCGCGCGTCTGCGTGTGGGTATTGGCAGGCCGCATCCGGGAGTGGACACTAGCGATTATGTCTTGGCGCGTTTCACCAGGCGCGAAATTGAATTAGTGGATAAAGCCGTACAAATTGCGGCAGCTTGTGTTAATTCTTGGGTTGCAGGCAATATTCAGGAAACCATGAACGTATTCAACAAAAGAAGTAGAGAGGAGTAAAAGAAGATGAACAGGTACGAAGCATTGTTTATCGTCAATCCGGAGCTATCAGAAGAAGAGCGTAAATCTCTTTTTGTCCATTTGCATGACGCGGTGACCAAGTATCACGGCACTGTTTCTCAGGGTGCTGTTTGGGCAGAAAAGAAGAAGCTGTATTTCCCCATTAATAAGCATAATGACGGGGTTTACTATTTGATGAATTTTCAGTCTCCCGGTGAGGCGATTAAGGATATCAATCACGCCTATACGCTCAATGAGAATGTATTACGTGTGCTTATATCGAGATTAGAGTGATAGGGATTTTACCCCTGCTCATAATCGCCGCAAAGTTTCCTTCGTAAACTTTGCAGGCATTCGCAGGGGTGATTCCCTGAAGGAAAAAGAGAGGAATCTATGGCTAGTATAAATAAAGTGTTGTTGATGGGTAACCTTACCAAGGACCCGGAATTGCGTTATACCCCGCAAGGGATGGCTGTAGTGAATCTTCGTCTTGCGGTGAACAGAAAGTACCGTACTAAGACGCAGGAGATGAAGGAAGAAGTGTGCTTCATCACTGTGGTGGTTTGGAACAAGCAGGCGGAGGCCTGCAATCAATACTTGCATAAAGGAAGCCCGATATTTGTTGAGGGTATGCTGCAGTCGCGCTCTTGGGACGATGCATCGGGACAGAAGCGTAGCGTCATCGATGTGCGGGCGGATCGCGTCCAGTTTATGGGTCAGGCTCCGTCGAAGGGCGCGGTAGTTGGGGCGCCTTCAGCAGCGATAGCGGCAGAGGCGGAGGATCTATCTCAAGAATCGTCAACTGAGGCAACATGGTTAGAAGAAAGCGAGGGTGATTCGCATGAAGGTTAAACAAAAGTCAACAACACGTACAGGCGGACGCGGCGGTAAATTGGGCGCTAAGGGAGCCAAAGGCGGACGCGGCGGAAAGACTGCTTTTAAAAAACGCGATACTTTAGGGCTGCGCAAGAAATTCTGCCGGCTTTGCCAAGATAAAGTCAACAATCTGGATTATAAGGATTCAAAGAAGCTTGAGATGTATATCCGCGACCGCGCCAAGATGGTTCCCCGGCGTGTATCCGGAGCCTGCGCCAAGCATCAGCGTCGCATTGCCGAGGCGATTAAAAAGGCGCGGTTCATGTCACTTATACCGTACGTTCGTTAACTAAAGATTTATTAAAGAGGTGCACTATGGAAGTTATTTTGAAGCAGGATGTGGTAAAGCTGGGAAAACTCGGAGATTTGGTCAAGGTCAAGGATGGCTTTGCTCATAATTTTCTTATACCTAAGGGCCTGGCGGTCCCCGTTACCTCTTCAAACTTAAAAAGGTTTGAGCAGGAAAAGCAGCATAAAGTTGTGGCCCAGGAGAAGCTTAAGAAAGAAGCCTTGCAGTTGAAGGATAAATTAGCCGGGTTGTCTTTGACTATCGCGGCTTTAGTGCAGGAAGATGAGAAACTGTACGGCAGCATTGCCAGCCACGATATCGCCCAGGCTTTAAAAGAAGAGGGGTTGGAGATCGATAAGAATATCATCTTACTTGGAGAGCCGATTAAGGCTCTTGGTATCTACGAAGTTGATGTAAAGCTACATCCGGAAGTGCCGGCAAAAGTAAAAGTCTGGATTGTCAAGAAATAGACGCCATGCCTAACGAAATGATCCTCGATAAGATTCCGCCTCAGAATCTTGAGGCTGAGATGGCGGTGCTGGGCTCCCTGCTTATTGATGAGGAGGCCATATCTACTGCCGCCGAAAAACTCACCGCGGATTCCTTTTATAAAGACACACATCGTAAGATCTTTGAAGCGATGCTCAATCTTTACGCCGCCAATAAAGCGGTGGACCTGATCACTCTGACTGACGCGCTCAAACGTAGCGCTGTTCTTGACGCCGTGGGAGGAGGGAGTTTTCTGACTGCATTAGCAAACGCCGTTCCCACTGCCGCCAATATTAATCACTACATCACAATTGTCAAAGAAAAAAGTATTCTGCGTTCCCTCATCACCAATTCCACAAAGATTGTTTCCATGTGTTTTGAGAGCGATGGCAACATCGCTCAGGTTGTGGATAACGCCGAGCAACTTATTTTTGAGGTGCGTGACACCAAGGCCTCTACCGGGAGCTATGTCCCGCTTAAAGAGATTATCAAGGACGGGATCGAAAAGATAGATTTACTGTACCAGAAGAAGGCACATGTTACCGGAATTCCGACAGGCTACATTGATTTCGATATCAAGACCGCAGGCCTCCAATCGTCAGACCTGATTATTATTGCCGGAAGGCCTTCCATGGGTAAGAGCGCTTTTGCTTTAGGTATAGCTGAATATGCCGGGGTGGTGGAAAAGATTCCCACCGCGGTGTTTAGTCTGGAAATGTCAAAGGAGCAGTTGGTGCAAAGGCTTCTGTGCGCTCACGCCAAAGTGGATGCGCATAAGGTGCGTACTGGATATCTTGCGACATCTGACTGGCCTCGGCTTACCGCGGCAGCGGGAAAGTTATCTGAAGCCCCGATATTCATAGATGACACTCCGGCGATTTCAGTTATGGAATTACGCGCTAAGGCGCGCCGCCTGAAATTACAGCAGGACATTAAACTCATCATTGTAGACTACTTACAGCTTATGCGCGGCACTACTAGCAGCGCGGAAAGCCGCCAGCAGGAGATTTCCGAGATATCCCGTTCGCTTAAGGCTTTGGCCCGTGAGCTGAATGTTCCAATCATTGCCATCAGCCAGCTTTCGCGCGCGGTTGAGTCGCGCACTGACCACCGGCCGCAGCTTTCGGACTTAAGGGAATCAGGCGCTATTGAGCAGGACGCGGATGTGGTGGTCCTGATCTTGCGTGAGGAGTATTATAATCCCACTCCGGATAATCAGGGTATAGCCGAGATCATGATCGCCAAGCAGCGCAACGGCCCGGCTGGTATCTCGGTTAAGCTGGCATTTATCAAGGAATACACGCGCTTTGAGAATATAGCGCATATAGAGTAGATTCTTATTGCAATTCCTCCTTAATTCCTATATAATACCCACAATGCGAAAAACAATTTTTGTCTTTTTTCTACTGCTTTTGCTCCTGGGCGTCAGCCTGCCTGCCATTGCCGCTTCCGACTCTGAGCTCGGGATAACTACTACTGAAGCTTCTTCTGAGAAGTTGGTTACCGGAATCGAGATCCAGGGTAACAAGAATATCTCCACCAATACCATAGTCTCCAAGATGAAGACCAAGATCGGCACCCCATATGTAGAGACCGTGGTCAGCGATGACTTAAAACGCCTGTATTTATTAGGGTTCTTCAGCGATATTAAGATCGATACCGAGCCTTATAAGGATGGGGTCAAGGTGATTGTTCGGGTAGTGGAACGTCCGATCATCGAGAAGATTACTTTCACCGGTATGGTGCACATCACCAAGAAAGATGAGACCCTTAAGAAAGAGCTAAAGTCAAAAGAAGGCCAGTATCTGGACTACCCCACATTAACTGAAGACGTGCATATTTTAAAGAAGATGTATGAGAAGGTCGGTTTTAATCAGGCGGATATTCAGTACACCGTGGATATAGATAAGGAAAAGAATAAAGCCAAGGTGCAATTTAACGTTAATGAAAGCAAGAAGGTTAGGGTTAAGGATGTTTATTTTGAAGGAAACATTGCTTTTAATTCTAAGCGTCTCCAGAAGATTATTAAGACCAAGCGGGCTTGGCTTTTTAACGCTGGCGTTTTAAAGGATGATGTCCTTAAGGATGATGTTGAGCGCCTGAAGGCTTTTTACCGCCATAGCGGTTACGCTGACGTAGCGGTGGAATACGTAGTCTTGCCAGATGCCGCCAAGACGTATCTTTTGTATATAACTTTTAAGATCAACGAAGGTAAGCTTTATAAGGTCGGCAATATTACTATCCAGGGGAATAAGGATGTCGTGGAAAAAGAAGTTTTAAGTAAGCTTGAGGAGTGTCCGACCGGTAAAGTTTTCAGCGAAGAGGGGGTAAAGGGTGATCTTTCCAATATCCAGAGTCTTTATTTTGACCGTGGTTATATCTCATGCTTAGTGCAGGATACTACTGCGGTGAATGATATCTCCGGACGCGTAGATGTTAATTATACTATCGTTGAGAATCAGGTCTCTTACGTGGATAAGGTCAAGGTGCGCGGAAACGTCAAGACCAAGGATCTGGTTATCCGTAGGGAACTGCGCATTCATCCCGGGGACAGATTTGATGGCACTAAATTAAAGCGCAGTAAAGAGCGTTTGCAGAATTTAGGGTTCTTTGATGAGGTCAGCTACGATACCGAGGATACTGATGTGCCGGATAAGAAAGACCTGGTGGTGGATGTCAAGGAGTCAAAGACCGGAGCCTTCAGCTTTGGCGGCGGTTACAGCACGGTTGATCAGTTTGTGGGATTTGTGGAAGTCGAACAGAAGAATTTTGACTGGAAGAACTGGCCGTATTTCACTGGCGCCGGGCAGAATTTGAAGTTCCGAGGTTCTTTTGGAAGCGTCACTACCGGGTTTGATTTAAGTTTTACCGAGCCCTGGCTCTTCGATTATCCTATTTCATTCGGATTCGACGGCTATCATAATGAGCATAAGAGAGACGAGGATAGCGGTTATGGCTATGACCAGACGGTCACCGGTGGCGATTTGCGCTTGGGCAAGGAGCTGACCGAGTATTGGAGGGCTAGCGGCGTTTATAGACTGGACCGCATCACCATCAGCAATATCACCACCAACGCTTCCCAGAGCCTGTTGGATGAATATGGCACTAACTACGTCAGCAGTGTGACTCCGGGGATCGCTTTTGATAGCCGGGATAATATTTTCGACACGCATTCGGGAAATCTGGTCACAGCTTCCATGATGATGGCCGGCGGCCCATTTGGCGGGGATAAGGATTTCTGGAAGTTTTACGGCCGGGCATCCCACTACTTTCCCATGTTTCGTAAATCTACCCTTGAGATCCGCGGTAGAATGGGGATGGAAGAGGTATATAGCGATACAGTCAGTGTACCGATATACGAACGTTTTTTCGCCGGAGGCGCGGATACTATCCGCGGTTATGAGGAAAGAATGGTTGGCCCTATAGATCCCATATCTCTGGATCCTCTGGGAGGTAATGCTTTGCTTATCGGCAATATCGAATATTTATATCCGCTTTTTGATTTTTTAAAAGTCGCGGCTTTTTATGATGTGGGTAATGTCTGGGAGAAGTTGGGGGAGATGGGCACAGGTGGTTTTAAATCAGGCATTGGTTTAGGCGTGCGGGTCAAGACGCCTATTGGGCCCATCCGTCTTGATTACGGTATCCCGATGAATACAGAGCCGGGTTCAACTGACACGAAAGGTGGTAGGTTCCACTTTAGTGCGAGCAATACGTTTTAAAAACTAGGGAGGTAAGTAAAGATGAGAAAGGTAGTAGCAGTGTTAGCGTTGGGGATTGTCAGTGTTTTTGCTTTTGCCGGATTCGCACAGGCAGCGGATAAATTCGCGGCGGTCGACCTGATCAGGGTGGCCAGCGAGTATAATAAATTTAAAGACTATAACAAGTTACTTGACGATAAGGCTAAGGCTTATGAAGGCGATATCGACAAAAAGATAAGCGAGTTCAAGGCCCTGCAGGACAAGGTCAGCCTTTTAAGCGATAAGGAAAAAGAGACCAAGAGGTCAGAGCTTGAGACAAAATATAAGGCTTTGGAAGATTTCAAGAATGAGAAAGAGAATGAGCTACGTAAGAAAGATTTCGACAACAGGAAAGAGGTGGCCGAGGATATCCGCGGGGTGATCAAGCAGTTTGCGGAGAAAGATGGCTTTACCTTTATCTTTGACGACCGGATGCTGGCGTACCAGCCCAAGGGCGTGGAGATTACCGATAAGATCATTGAGATCTTGAATAAAGGCTACGTAAAGAAATAAGGTTGCATCTTTCGGTCCTGATACAAATTATTAATCCCGCATCTTGGAAGCAAGGTGCGGGATTAATTTAAGAAAGTGGTTCATGCGTAAGACTCTTAAAGAAATAGCGCAGCTGGTGGGCGGTGAAGTGGTGGGCGATGCCGCAACTATAGTCACCGGAGTCTCCGGAATCAGGGAGGCTTGTCCGGGAGATATCACCTTTTTGGCAAATTCTAAGTACCTGCCGTTGATGGATAAAACTCGGGCTTCGGCTGTTGTCACCGGACGGGATATCCAGGCCTGCAGTAAGCCGATCATCCGCACGGATAATCCTTCTTTAGCTTTTGTGAAGATTGTTTCTTCGTTGGCGCCCGCTCAATTGACCCATCCTAAAGGGGTCCATTCGACAGCAGTCGTGGGCAAGGGAGTGTCATTGGGTAAGGGTGTCTCTATCGGGCCTTACGTGGTGATTGACGATGGTGCGGTTATCGGGGATGATTGCATAATTTATGCGCATTGCTTTATCGGAAATTCCGTCAAGATCGGTTCCTCTACTTTGATATACGCCAATGCTTCAATACGTGAGCGAGTAGTGATCGGCAAGCGTTGCATCATTCACTCCGGGGCAGTGATCGGTTCGGACGGATTCGGGTTTGTCATGGTAGAAGGAAAGCATGAGAAGATCCCACAGTCAGGGATAGTTGAGATAGGTGATGATGTGGAGATCGGCGCCAATACCGCCATTGACCGGGCGCGTTTTGATAAGACGGTGATAGCTAGCGGCACCAAGATCGATAACCTGGTGCATATTGCGCATAATGTTGAGGTGGGAGAGAATGCGCTGATCGTAGCACAGGCGGGGATTTCCGGAAGTACGGTGATTGGCAAGAGCGCGATTATCGCCGGGCAAGCCGGGCTCGTCGGGCATATCACTATCGGAGATAATGCGATATGCGCGGCGCAGGCAGGGGTGACTAAGTCTGTGGCGCCTGGTACCATGGTCTCGGGATATCCGGCGCAGCCGCATGATAAAGCTCTGCGGGTTAATGCCTGCATACAGAATTTGCCTAAGCTCTACGAGACGATCAAAGAATTACGTAAGAAAATAGAAGAATTGGAATCTAAGTTCAAGAGTTTATAAATGGAAAAACAAAAGACAGTCGCTTCTGAAGTGCATTTAAATGGCTCAGGCCTACATACGGCAAACAAGGTGAATGTCCTTATTAAACCGGCTGATGTGGATACTGGCATAATTTTCGTACGTACTGATTTGCCGGGCAAGCCGTCTTTTAAGGCCACGGTTGATTTTCTTCTTCCGCCTGAGCGCTCGCCGCGGCGCACCTCAGTGGGCATGGATTCTACGGAAGTACAGACAGTGGAGCATGTGTTGGCCGCTCTTTATGGCTTTGGTATTGATAACGCGTTTATCGAGATAGATAACAATGAATTGCCCGGCCTTGACGGAAGTAGTACCATGTATCTGGAGGCTTTAAGTGTTGTTGGGGTGAAAGAGCTGGATAAGGAGCGTCATTTCTTTGCCCTGCGCGACGCAATCGTGCTTGAGGAAAACGGGGCGACCCTGATGGCTTTGCCCTGCAATGATTTTAAGATTTCCTACACTTTAGATTACAATCATCCCGGGCTAAGAACAGAGTTTCTAGAGCTGAATCTTACTCCGGAGACCTTTAAGAATGAAGTGGCTCCCGCGCGCACCTTCTGTTTAGAAGAAGAGGCGGCTCAGCTGCAAAAGGAAGGCCTTGGCTTGGGCGCGAATTACGAGAATACCCTTGTCGTCGGGAGAAACGGGATAATCAATAATACTTTGCGTTTTCCAAACGAATGCATCCGGCATAAGGTGCTGGATTTGATTGGAGATCTTTATCTGGTGGGTTGTCCTATCAGGGCGCACATTATCGCTTTACGTAGCGGCCACTCTCTGAATCTTAAGCTGGCCAAGAAAATCGCGCAACAGCGGACCAAATATATTTCCGGAGGTATGGAAACGCAGTTTCAGCCTAAAGACGGGGAGAACCTGAATATCACCGAGATAATGAAGATTTTGCCGCATCGAGAGCCTTTTCTTTTTGTAGATAAGATCATTAATCTCCAGAAGGGTAAGCGCGCCACCGGCATTAAGAATGTAACCATCAACGATTATTTTTTCAAAGGGCATTTTCCCGGCCGTCCGGTAATGCCGGGAGTGATCATGGTGGAAGCCATGGCGCAGGTGGGCGGCGTAATGATGCTGGCTCAGGAGGAGAACCGGGGGAAATTAGCTTTCTTTATGGCCATAGATAATGTAAAATTTAGGAAACCGGTGGTGCCGGGCGATCAGCTGGTTTTGGAAGTGGAGTTAGTCAAGGCCCGTTCCCGCACCGGTCAGGTGCGGGGACAAGCGCTGGTGGACGGCAAGGTGGTATGCGAAGCGGATCTGATGTTTGCTATTATCGAGTCTTAATATGAATATACATCCTACAGCTATAGTTTCTAAGAGTGCGAAATTAGGTGATGACGTAGTCGTCGGCCCTTATGCGCTGATCTGTGACAATGTGGTAATAGGCGCAAAGACTAAGATCGGTAATCACTGTGTTATCGAAGGCAATACTACTGTTGGGAGCGGTTGTGAGATATTTACGGGTGCTGTAGTGGGAAGCCGGCCGCAGGATTTAAAATATAAGGGAGAAAAAAGCCGCCTGATTATCGGCGATAATAATATCATCCGTGAATATTGCACGCTTAATCCCGGCACAGAGGATGTTGGTATCACTCGCGTAGGCAGCAATAATCTTTTTATGGCTTATTCGCATATCGCTCATGATTGCATTGTGGGCGATAACTGCGTCTTTGCCAATAATGCTACCCTTGCCGGGCACGTGACTATCGAAGATCGGGCAGTGATCGGTGGGCTAGTCGCGATTCATCAATTTGTGCGCATGGGCCAACTTTCTATAGTCGGGGGATGTTCAAAAGTGGTGCAGGATATCCCGCCGTATTCTACTTGCGACGGGCATCCGGCCAGAGTTTACGGATTGAATCTGGTGGGCTTGCGCCGCCAGAAAATTGAGAGCGATACCATTCATCAGCTGGATCACGCTTTCAGGATACTTTTTAATTCAGGGCAATCTATCCGTCATGCGTTGGAACAGCTAGAAATTGAACTGACCAGCCGCACTCCGGAAGTCACCCATCTGATAGAGTTTGTTAAGAAATCAGTTCGCGGTCTCTCACGCTCCTGCAGGACAGGATAACTTATTATGGAAAAGATCGGTCTTATCGCCGGAAACAGAAAATTTCCGCTCCTTTTCGCTGAGGCAGCCCGTAAAAGGGGCGTTTCTATTGTGGCTATCGCTATCAAAGGCGATACTAACCCTCAGTTAAAGAGGTTCGTTGACAATATCCACTGGCTGGGCTTAAGGGAATTCCGCAGGATGTTCGAGATCTTTAAGCAGGAGGGGGTCAGCAAAGTGATCATGGCCGGTCAGATCTCGCCACACAGGCTTTTTAGCAAAGAGGTCCAGAAAGATAGCATGCTTAAGGAGATGCTCGATAGCATCAAGGATCAGCGGGCGGATACTATCTTCGGTGCGATCGCGGATAAATTGAAAGCCGAGGGCCTTGAGCTGATTGATTCCACTACCTATATTACGGATTTCCTTCCTCAGAAAGGCACGCTTACTAAACGCGTTCCTGATTTCGCAGAATGGGAAGACATATATTTCGGTTTGGAGATGGCCAAGGCCATAGGATATCTGGATATTGGACAGACTGTAGCGGTAAAGCATAAGGCTATAGTGGCGGTAGAGGCTCTGGAAGGAACGGATAACCTGATCCGTCGCGCAGGCAGGCTTAGCCGCCGCGGCTTTGTAATAGTCAAAGTTTCTAAACCCAAGCAAGACAAGCGCTTTGATATACCAGTGATCGGATTAAACACCATAAAGACAATTTTTTCCTGTGGCGGGAGGTGCCTAGCTATTGAAGCGCAGAAGACTCTTTTCATTGACCGGGATAAAAGTCTTGCTTTTGCAGACAGAAAAGGTATGACGATAGTTTCGGTGTAGTTCACTACGGGCACTTAATTTTTCTTGACAGTATTTTAGGTATCGTGCGATAATAATTTCATAACAAGGAGGGGATATGCCACGTATTACTAATGGGAAAGCGACAGAGTTTAAACTCTACGCGCCTCAGGCAAAGAAGGTTAGTATCGCAGGTAGTTTCAATAACTGGGATACCAAGAAGTTCTCCGCTAAGAAGGACACCAAGGGAAACTGGATGGTGAAGGTGAGCCTTAAACCCGGAAAGCATGAATATAAGTTTTTTGTGGACGGCTCATGGTGGAATGATCCGCGCTGCGGCTCATGTGTCCCCAACTCTTTCGGCTCCAGCAATTGCCTCGTCGAAGTAAAGTAGCCATCACCAGGGAATATCGCTTAAAACAACAGACTAAGGGCGTCACTATCGTGACGCCCTTGTCGGTTTCTAAGGGTTAATCCTCTTCGCAAAATCCCCGGACTTTAGCTCGGGGATATAAATTTGCGGAATTGATTCTGCTTCAGGGAGGGGGCCTTGGATAGCCGCCGTAGGCGGCACGCCGAGGGGGCTCCACTAATTATGAGATACATTTATGGGCCGGTGCAATCTCGCAGGCTGGGCTTGTCTTTGGGGATAAGCCTGACGCCCTGGAAGATATGTAATTTTGACTGCGTATATTGTCAGTTGGGCCCAACCCGCCAGACAATTTCAGAGCGTAAAGCCTATGTGCCGGTTGAAGATATCGTAAGTGAATTAAAGTCATGGCTTGCCTATAACGCGGAGGAATCCACTAAGCTTAACTTTATCACTTTGTCCGGTATGGGTGAACCTACGTTGAATACCGGCATAGGAGAACTTATCAAAGAGATAAGAAAGCTCTCCCCGGCAAAAGTCGCGGTGATTACTAACGCATCTAAATTGTCCGAGCCTTCGGTGCGCCAGGCGCTGGTAAATGCAGATTTGATTGTGCCGTCTTTGGATACTGTCGATGAGGAGATTTTTAGAAAGATTGATCGTCCGGACGGCTCCATTCATATCGAGGGTATTATTAACGGATTGATAGCTTTACGCAGGGAATTTCATGGAGCGATTTGGCTTGAGGTGATGTTGGTCAAAGGTATAAATGACAGTCGTGAGCACATCCGTAAATTGAAAGAGAAGATTCAGCTGATCAATCCGGATAAGATCCAGCTTAATTCTCCGGTTCGCACTACTGCCGAGATAGGGGTAGAAGCACTGGATAAAGAGAAGTTGGAAGATATAAGAAAAACTCTTGGAGATAAGTGCGAAGTTTATTAGCGCCTGCCCCAGCATCTATACACTTCGTAAATTTCTGTCGCTTCGCGCCAAAAATTTACTCGTAGATGCTGGGACACGGCGCCTGCTAGTGAAATAATAGCGCCTGTGGTCTTTGCGGATTCTCGTGACCATTGGCGCCCGAAGAAAAATTTTAGCGCCCATAGCTCAATTGGATAGAGCATTAGTCTTCGGAACTAAGGGTTGCAGGTTCGATTCCTGCTGGGCGCATAGATTCGCCAGCTAAAACTCACAGGTAAATCATCAATGGAGAAGAAAATGAAGAGAAGATTATTATTGATAGCCTTTGTGTTGTTGTTAATGTCCACCTATGCATCCGCAGAAATCATAATCCTAGATTCAGGGGAGAAGATCGAGGCTAATGTGGTCAAGAAAGACGACACCTATTGTATAATCGATTACAAAGGTGTAACCGTTTCTTATTACGCTTTCGAGGTCAAAAGTATCGACGGAGAAAAGGTGGAGGTTGCGCCAAAGAAAAAGTCGCAAGTGGTAAATGAAGAGCCTTCCGCGATAGCTTCAATGCATGCTGTAAGCGCTGAGGAATATTTAAGGCGCGGAGCGGCTTATTACAGTCGGGGTAATTTTGAGATGGCGATTTCTGATTTTAACAGAGCTATTAAGATTAAACCAGATTATGCCGAGGCCTATCTTAACCGAGGATTGGCCGAGATTAATAAAGAAGACGCTCAGAAAGCTTTTGCCGACTACGATATGGCTATCCAGCTTAATCCTAAGTACGAAGAAGCCTATTATGTGCGCGGCCTGGGTTATGCGAGCAAGGGTAAGTTTGATGAGGCGGTCAGCGATTACACCAAGGCGATTGAGCTTAACCCGCAGTATGTGCAGGCCTATCTTAATCGTGGTTACATCATTCTGAATAAGGGGAATTCCGAGGCAGCGATCGTTGATTTCAACAAGATCATTAAGATCAATTCTTCCATTCCTGCGGTGTATTATTTGCGTGGTATAGCTTACGCGAATAAGGGTAATCTACAGCAAGGGATCGCTGATTACGGCAAGGCTATTGAGCTTGAGCCGAAATATGTCGAGGCGTATGTCAACCGTGCCCTGGCTTATTTGTATAAAGGCAGCCTTGAGCAGTCAAAACTGGACCCTAATTCACCAAGAGCTTTTGTAAATATCGGGCCGACCTATAGCAACAAGGCTGATATTGAACGCGCGCTTAGCGATTGTGCTAAAGCTATAGAAATCAACCCCAAATACGCCGAAGGGTATATTGTGCGTAGCCGTATCTATTTGATCCAGCGCGATTTTGATAAAGCCTGGGCGGATGTGCATAAGGCCGAAGAGCTGGAGGCTCAGATCAACACCCAGATCATCGAGGAGCTCAAGCGCGCATCGGGACGGGATAAGTAAGACGCTAAAGGATAAATGAGATGAAAAAATGTCCATATTGTGCCGAAGAAATACAAGATGAAGCAATATTGTGTAGGTTTTGTGGGAAGGAGTTAAAAGAGAAACTTCCAGTGACCAAGTGGTATTTCAAAACTTCTTTAATACTAATTGCTTTTTTATGTGTAGGTCCGCTAGCTTTGCCTTTAGTCTGGTTAAGCCCTCACCTTAGCCAGAAAACAAAGGTAATCGTAACTATTATAACTATTATTTTAAGTTACTATTTAGGTTCTTTGGTTATTAATTCCCTAGGGTCTATAAAGCAATATTACGGAATTATTTTTCAGAATAATCTTTAGCTATTTTAGGAAGTGGAGGCCAGAACATTGGTGTCGAGGGGGATACAAAATAATGGCAAGAATAAAGTTAGATTTACACGATATCTTTAACAAAGGGCGGTCAATTGACGCGGAGCTTAATCGGGTCATTAAAGAAGCTGTAGAAAAGGGGATTTCTTTAGTAGAGATTATTCCAGGTAAAGGAAGCGGGCAATTGAAGAAGAGCGTGTTACGTTTTTTAGAGCAACCAGAGATAAAGAGGCTCTATCACCGGGTAGAGAAAGACGACAAGAATTTTGGCAGGATTTTTGTGCACTTTAGGCACTAATGATATCAGGGGAGAAGTGAACGGGGATAGGGCAAAAGAAGAAATCTGGGCGTTGGAAGAGATTTATTTTTTAAATTTCTACAAAGCGGATTACGAGGCGGTGCTTGACATTACACATAGTCAATTCCTTGGGTGGCCGGGTACTATGTCGCAACCGATTGATAAGGAAGGAAGCGCCCGTTTCATGAAACAATTTATCTCTAAACCCACTTCATGTACCTTCAGGATTGAACGAGAGGGTATCCGGGTGCTGGGAGAGATTGCGCTGACTCAGTATATCATTCATGTTAATTGTAGTGACATCGCTGGTGTAGCGAAAGCCCAATCATCGCGGATAGTCCATACATGGGTTAAAGAGGGTGGTCATTGGAAATTGCTGGGCGGTATGAGCTACGATCAGTGAGCTGAATAAGCAACCTGTTTTTATGGTGCTGGAGCAGGGGAGAATTGAGGAAAGTCGGGGTAGGAATATTGAATCTAAATATACTAAAGAAGGTGGCACTGATTTTTCAATTAAAAAAGTTAAGGTTGTGGAGAGCAATAATAGTAGAGAATAAGACATAGGTTTGATTATAAAGTAGTCACTCCCCACAGGGCTGGACTTAATCGTTTAGTTTTTTTTATTACAATTGTGGGATTTGTGGTAGAATACGGTGCTGAGGGGGGTCGGCATAATTAAAAGAATAAGAGGAGGAGAAAATGGTGCATAATGATGAAATTAAATTAGTAATAAATTGGGTAATTAAAGCTGTTATTGTTGTTGTAGTTTTATATATTTTCTTTGGAAGTTTTTATGTAATAGGAGTTGGTCAGGTGGGTGTAATATTCAATCAGGCTACAGGGAGGACTAAATCGGTTCAATCAGGATTTAGTTTAAAAATACCCATTGTTGATCAGCTCAATGTATTTGATATTAGAACACAGAGAATTGATATTGAAGAAGAGTGTGCTTCTAAAGATTTACAGTTGGTTAGGATGAAAACAGTAATAAATTACCACCTCGATTATACTAAAGTAAATGAAATATTTACTAAGGTAGGTAGAGATTATAGTGTTAAAGTAATAATTCCTGTAACTAATGAAATTGCTAAATCTTTAGTATCTCAATATACTGTTGAGAATATTATTGTAAAACGAGCAGAATTAAAAGACGCTATTGAAGAAGCCTTACGTATAAAATTAAAGGATTATTTTGTAGTAATTGAAAGTGTTAATTTAGTAAATGTAGAGTTTACGCCAGAATTTAATAGAGTAGTTGAAGCTAAGCAGATTGAAGAACAGAAAATAAAAACAGCTGAATATAAGAAAATGCAAGCAGCTCAAAATAAAGAAGCAGTTATTTTAGAAGCTGAAGGAGAATCAAAAAGACAGGAATTAATAAGAGCAACCGTTAATCCTCAAATTGTTTCTTTAGAGTGGATTAAAAAATGGGATGGCAAGCTTCCAGTTACAATGTTAGGTGATGATACAGTATTGATGTTGAATAAAGATAGCAAATAAAGCTTTGGAAACAGTTTCCATCTTAAGTTGTAATAAAAAAGGTAGATAAAATTACTTGCTTGGGGAGGGCTGTACTTAACCGTTCAGCCCTTTTTTATTAAAATTTTGGGAATTGTGATAGAATATATTGTGGAGGGTTTATTTTGAAATGGAAATTGTACAATTGGGGAAAATAGATTTTATGAATAAAAATAAGTTCGTTATATTCAAAGTCGTTTTATTGTTAGTAATAGGGTTATGTTTTCAAAGCTATACTTTTGCTCAAGAAAAGATTAGTATGGAAGATAAGATAATAGGTTCAACATTTAAGACTCTAGCTAAAACATTTGTGGTAATGGTGGATATCGATAAATTAAAAAAAGATAATATCAATAAATTAAATAAAATGGACAAAGAGAAATTCATAAAACGATATGCTAAGGCTTACGAGGTTATAAAAGACTTACCTCCTGAGCTTAAAATTAGTTATGGAATTACTGAGAATATGCCTAAGGAGCAAGCAATTAAAAATATAGAATCATTTGACAAAAAAAATATATATAAGTTGATAGATTCTATTCCCGATACAATTATAGCAAAGCAATTTAAAAAGTATCTTAGTGAAAAAAAAGAAGAAGTACAAAAGAGTAGTTTAGTTGCACAGATTAATAAGTTTTGGAATAAAATGGTAGAGAAGGTTAATAAACCTACCACAAAGTAAATTAGCAATTTAAGTATAGCGCCTTATCCTAAAAACGGTAATTGGTTTATAGGCTATTAGCTAAATAATCTTACTTACTCTCTACAGGGCCTGGACTTAACCGTTCAGCTCTTTTATATTACAATTGTGGGATTTGTGGTAGAATATGGCGTAGGATTTTGTTTCGGAGTAGATAAATAAAAGCGCGGAAAGGAGAAATGAGATGAGAAAGTTAATCTTTTTGTTCGTTATGGCATTGTTGGTAAGTGGGTGTACGACTACAGATACACTTGATAACTTTAGGAAGGGGAATCGGCATAAACTATATCAACTAAAGATTGGGATGACAAAAGATGAAGCTGTAAATTTGATGGGGACAAACGCTGCTTTCGATTCAGAATTTGGAATTGACCCAATTACAGTTAATAATCCCTATCGTTATGAAATCTTACAAGGAAAGGATAAAGTCCTTGAGATTTTATATTATTATACAGCTTTAAAAGCAAGGGAAGGAACGTTTACTGATGATGAACTCACTCCTCTTGTTTTTGATAATGGTAAACTAATAGGCTGGGGAAACAGATTTTTAAGAAATAATATCCAGAAATAGGAAATTAGAGTTAGATAAGGGCACTTGAATAAATAAAGAGGTCGGCTTTAATTATTACTGCGGACTATTTCTGGGCACCGTCGATATTGGTAAATAATCTGCTTGATTCTGCAATTTAACTAAGTTATACTCTTTACTACATTTAAGGATGCTAGAAGCTATTAGCTTAACCCCTCGAAGTGACAGGGTTGGGGTGAGCTATGGCAGGCGACAAAAAATCAGGGCCATTAGCTCAATTGGCAGAGCAGGACACTCTTAATGTCAAGGTCGATGGTTCGACTCCATCATGGCCCACTAAATTTTTGCAAAGCAAAAATTTGTTCCCAATCCCACCAAGTGCAAAACTACGAAGTTTTTGAGCATACCGCGGATATCGGCCTAAGGATAAAAGGTAAAGATTTAAAAGAACTGTTCCAGAACGCCGGACTTGCGGTTTTTCAGGTTTCCTCGCGCAGACAGTACGTTAAGAATAAAGCACACACTGATATAATCATCAAGCAAAAAGCCGAGAATCTCGATGAGCTTTTTATCAACTGGCTCAATGAATTACTTTCCATTTCTGCGGCCAAGGGAATAATCTTCCACAATATTAAAATAAGAAGCCTGCAGGATAAAGCTTTGGAGGCGCTGGCTACTGGAAGTAGCGTAGAAAACTATAGGGTGAATACGGAGATCAAGGCCGCGACTTATCATCAGCTGAAGATAGAACAAATTAACGGAGCATGGGTGGCGGAGGTGATCTTAGATGTCTGAAGTTCAGGAATGTCATTTAGAGAAAATTGACGATTACCGTTGGCGGATTCCTAAGTCTTATAAGGGTGGGATGCGCGTACCGGGGATTATTTACGCTGATGAGAAGCTGCTTAAGGATATTCGTCAGGATAAGGCCGTGGAGCAGGTGGCGAATGTGGCGTTCTTGCCGGGAATTGTTAATGCTTCGCTGGCCATGCCGGATATCCACTGGGGATATGGATTCTGCATAGGTGGTGTAGCGGCAACTGATATCGAGAATGGTGGAGTGATTTCTCCGGCAGGCGTAGGTTATGATATAAATTGCGGCGTCAGGATGCTTAAGACCAGTCTTTTTTATAATGAGATCAAAGATAAAATAAAGGATCTGACCTATGCGCTTTTTAACGATGTCCCTTCAGGTGTAGGTTCTAAAGGGGATATTCGGGTAGGCGTTAAAGAAGAGAAAGAGATCCTGGTTAAGGGCGCTGCTTGGGCAGTGGCAAAAGGTTACGGCACACAGGATGATTTGGAGTGCACCGAGGAATTCGGCGCTATGCAGGGTGCGGACCCGCAGGCGGTTTCAGAGAGGGCCTATGAAAGAGGTAAGGCGCAGTCCGGAACGCTTGGTTCTGGGAATCATTTTCTGGAAATTCAGGTGATCGACCAGCTTTATGACTCGGAGCTTTGCGATACTTTCGGCTTAAACCTTGGACAGGTTACGATTATGATCCATTCTGGCTCTCGCGGCTTGGGGTATCAGGTCTGTGATGATTATGTCAGGAGCATGGTGCATTGCCTGCAAAAATATAATATCAGCGTGCCGGATAGGCAACTAGGATGTGCTCCGGTAAATTCCCCAGAAGGTAAGGAATACTTAGCGGCGATGAAGTGTGCTGCTAATTATGCTTGGGCAAATCGCCAGTGCCTGATGCATCTGACGCGCGGGGTCTTTGAGAGAGTTTTGAATAAGTCATGGCAGAAGATGGGTATGGAGCTTATCTATGACGTCGCCCACAACATCGCAAAAATTGAGAAGTATAATATCGACGGAAAAGAAAAAAGTTTGTGCGTGCATAGAAAAGGTGCCACTCGCGCTTTTGGTCCAGGGAATCCGGCTTTGCCGGCAAGGTATAAAAAAACCGGCCAGCCGGTGATTATTCCCGGAGACATGGGCAGAAATTCGTATCTTTTGGTGGGGACCAAAAAGGCTGAGGAAGAGACCTTTGGTTCTACTTGTCATGGCGCCGGTCGCCTGAAATCTCGCACCGCAGCCAGTCGTTCAATAAATGTAGGAGTGTTGTTGAAAGATTTGGAATCTAAGGGTATAATGGTCAAAGCTTCTGGAAGGGATACCCTGGTCGAGGAAGCGCCTCAGGTGTATAAGGATGTGAATGAAGTGGTGAATGTCGTGCATAACGCCGGCATTTCCAAGCGCGTCTGCAGGATGCGGCCGCTTGGTGTAATCAAAGGATAACTTATGTTAGATATCAGATTCATCAGAGAAAATACGGATGCGGTCAGGACTTCGCTGATAAATCGCAACTCCAAGGTTGATTTGGATAGTCTGATCAAGATTGACGACTCCCGTCGATCTGTTTTAAATGAGTTGGAGGGGTTACGCGCCCAGCGCAATAAGGCTAATGACCAGATCAGCGTTCTTTTGAAAGAAAAGAAAGATGCCAAGGACATGATCGTTTCTATGAAAGAGGTATCAGCCAGAATCAGTGGCCTTGAGGCGGAATTAAAGATATTGGATGCAGATGTGGATAAATTTTTACTAAATATTCCGAATGTGGTGCATGCTTCAGTGCCTGTAGGTGATCTGACCAAGAATGTGATTGTGCGCAGCTGGGGGGAGCCTAAGAAGCTGGATTTCAAGCCGGCAACCCATATTGATATCGCTCAGAATCTGGATATCATAGATTTTAACCGGGCTACAAAGATCACCGGTTCAAACTTTATTTTATTTAAAGGTATGGGTGCTAGATTAGAGCGCGCGCTGATTAATTTTATGCTCGATTTGCATACTAGTAAACACGGTTACACCGAAGTTTTTCCGCCCTTTCTGGTGAACCGCGCTTCCATGATCGGCACAGGTCAGCTGCCTAAGATGGAAGAGGATATGTATAAACTTAAAGATGATGATCTCTATCTTATTCCTACCGCTGAAGTGCCGGTTACTAATATTTTCCGCGATGAGATGTTAGATGAGGAGCAGTTGCCGATTTATTACACTGCATATACCGCTTGTTTTAGGAGAGAGGCGGGTTCTTACGGCAAAGATACCAAGGGCCTGATTCGAGTGCATGAATTTGACAAGGTGGAAATGGTGAAGTTTGTAAGGCCTGAGAGTTCCTATGAGGAATTAGAGAAGCTGGTCAATGACGCCGAGGAGGTTTTGCAGCTCTTGGGCATTGCTTATAGAGTAGTGGTTTTATCCACACAGGATATCAGTTTTGCCGCCAGCAAGTGTTATGATCTTGAGGCGTATGCTTCGGGAATTGATAAGTGGCTTGAGGTCTCAAGTTGTAGCAATTTCGAGAGCTTCCAGGCTCGTCGGGCTAATATTCGCTTTAAAAGGAAAGACGGCAAAAAGCCGGAATTTGTGCACACTTTAAACGGCTCAGGTATCGCCCTTGCGCGTACGGTGGTGGCGATACTGGAGAATTACCAGCAGGCCGATGGATCCGTGATTATTCCGGATGTCTTAAGGCCTTACTTCAATGGGAAAGAAAGAATCTCTAAATAAAAAGGAAGCCTCCAAACAGCCAAAAGAGCCGAAGGAGAAATGCGCCAGAAAATCTTCCGGTTCCTTCGGCATCCCGGATAAGATTTTTGGGGTGGTGAAGTTTATCCTGGGCTTGTGCTTGTTGCCTTTTGTCTATGCGGTGTCGGCGGTATTTGTGCGCCAGATCAGCATAATCGAGCCAGCTATTCAGGGATATTTCTGGGCTGGCGTAATCACTTTTATCTCTTTCCATATTTTTATCGGAGAGCTGGTAATTATTTATGATTCCGGGCATCGGCTTTTAGAGGTGATTTTCAGTTTCTTCATGCCCTTAGTGAAAGTGGCGCCGTATTTATTGCCGGTTTACACAATCATATTGTGTTTAGTGTATGCAATTTTATCTTTGTTAATCAAGTCAGCGTGGTTACTGCAATATACATTATTTCTTTTAGGGTTTACTACCATGTTGCATCTGGTGTTTTCCGCCAAAACCGTGCGTTCTCAGGAAAATGATTTCCTGAAGGGCAATTATATCTTCGGTTTCTCGTTTATTTATATCGTCAATGTGGGATTCATTGCGCTTATTTTAAGCTTTATGGTAAGCAGCTTTAATTTTGGAGATTTCGTTGGTCACTCGCTTACATTGTATAAAGATATTTTCTACGCGATTTTTAAGCAGTTGTTTGTGTATTGATTTTCGTCCCGCCTCGCAAAATGTGCGAGGTTCACCCCTTCTCATAAGCGCCCTAAAATTCTGTTCCATAATTTTAGGGCATTCGAAGGGGTAGATTTACTGAAGTGAAATAATCGAAATCTTAGGTGGGGTGGCTGAGCGGTTGAAAGCGGCAGTCTTGAAAACTGTTGTGGGCGTAAGTCCACCCTGGGTTCGAATCCCAGCCCCACCGTAGAATTTATGAGATTCTCTTCATGAAATTCACCCCTGCGAATGCCTCAAAAATGTCGAAGAGATTTTTGAGGCGTGTATGAGCAGGGGTAAAGCATGAGGTGGAGTAAGCACTTTTCTGGAGAGTTGGCAGAGTGGTTGAATGCGGCGGTCTCGAAAACCGTTATCGTCGTAAGACGATCGGAGGTTCAAATCCTCCACTCTCCGTTGTTTTTACCTTAAGTGATAAACCATTAAACCCGAAAGGGAGATGGTTTATCACTACATTTAGAGAAGAAACAACGGCTCTGGCGAGGCTCCGTCCGAGCCAGAGCCTATGCGACAAGCGGCATAGCGAGTGCGGCGCCGAAACC
Source organism: Candidatus Omnitrophota bacterium (assembly GCA_026387455.1). GTDB lineage: Bacteria > Omnitrophota > Gorgyraeia > Gygaellales > Profunditerraquicolaceae > JAPLLR01. Next base: position 40,303 of record JAPLLR010000012.1, read on the forward strand.
GCAAAGATCCTGTATCATAAGGGAATCTCTGGTATAATAGATTTGGACCTGTGGATTTACTGAAGTGAAATTGTGTCCCGCCTCGTAACATGTGACAAAATTCTCTCAGCCCCAGTTAGGGGTTTCGACAATTTTGTCACACTCGGCGGGACAAATTTGTTGAAGGAAAATTATCGAAATTTGGAGAGGTGCCGGAGCGGTCGAACGGGCGTGTCTGGAGAACACGTGAGCCGCAAGGCTCCCAGGGTTCAAATCCCTGCCTCTCCGTAATTTCACTCGCTGTGAGAGGCGGTCTCCGTAACTTGACTAGTTTAAGACCTGCCTCTCCGTAATTTCACTCGTTGTGAGAGGCGGTCTCTGTAATTTTACTAGTCTAAGACCTGCCTCTCCGAAAAATTTCCCGACAAGTGAAATTTTGAGGACACTAAAGCGAGCGTAATTTTGCGATAAGCAAAATAGCGAGCGTAGTGTCCGTAATTATAGTTTGAAAAATGTAACTTTGTTGAGGAGAGGTTTTTAACAGTAACGAAAGGAGCAGAAAAGATGAGCATGCCATTGATAGTGGGTATAATTATTGCGGGCCTAGTAGCACTCTATTTTTTGAGACATATTTTAGGTGGAGCACTCAGGTTGTATAATGTTGTTCCTGTTAATGAAGCGCACATCAGAATATTGCAAAATTCAAAGATGATATTCTCTTCAAGGCAAGGGAGAAGCGCGTACTGGGTGGTTCCTTTTATAACCAAATTGCATAAGTTGCCGCTTTGTAACTTGGCGATACCCGTTAATGACATAAAGCTTAATGATAAAAATATGGCTAAGTTTGTTTCTGATATTATGTGTTTTATAAACATAAACAATTTAGATTTGGCTGTTGAGCGTTTAATTCTTACGGATACAGAGAAAGAGTTGGGTTTTGATTTTGTTAAGCTTTCTGAGGATTTGCGGGCGATCATGGAAAGTGTTGGTAGGACGGTTACGACGAAGCAAACGATTTTGGATATCTATATGAACAGGTCATTGCTGGATCAGGCGATCACTAAAGAAGTTGAGGTCGTTTTCCCAAAGTGGGGCATTGAGCTTGTTGATCTGGAACTGAAGGATATTAAGGATTCTCCAGGAAGTACAATCATCGCTGACATAGAAAGAAAAGTTGCATCAGAAATTAGGAGAGACGCGGATATACGAGTCGCGACTACCACTAAAGAAGCAGAGCTTATTAAAGCCGAAGCAGAAGAGACCTATCGCAAAAGACAAATCGAGAAAGATAAACAGATCGGAATGTCAGAGCAGCTTAAAAATCAAGAAATTGCTACTGCAGAAGCAGTGGCGAATGCCCAGAGAATAGAAGCAATGAGGAAACTAGAAGTAGGGCAAGCTGAAATTGAAAAACAAAAGATGGAACAGCTCGCCACGGGGCAGAAGTTAAAATACACGATTGAAGCCGAGGGCCAGGCCAACCAGATACAAAATGTGGGTAAGGCGGAGGCAAATATCATACAGGTCAAGAAAGAAGCTGATGCCGCGGGCACATTGAAGCTGGCCGAAGCCATGAAACAGTTTAATGAT